>VFKD01000451.1 GCA_009885735.1 bacterium | reverse complement strand
GGTAAGGAGGGGGTCGACGGTTCGAGTCCGTCAGAGGGCTTGGCTCTACCACAAGGATTCCGGCCCACCCGCTCTCTCTCGGGAAGGCCGATGATCACGGGATTGACCACGCACGGCTCCCGAGGCGTTCGTCGACCGCCTTCATGCGGGCAGATGCTCTCTCTCGGCATCTCCGATGAAGAGACCCGCGTGACCGCTAAGTCTGGAAGTGCGCTCGGATTGCGCGGGCTCGCTTCCCGCCACCGAAATCTGCCTCAGAATGCGGTGGCGGAAGACACCGGGCCGACTGGCGCTGTCGGCACCCACGGACCTTCGATATGGGTTGCCTCCGCGTTGCCCGGCCAAGGCGGCATCGTGATGCACAGAAACCGCAGCGCTTCCGCCCCGGTGCAGCGGTACTGGAAGGCAGTACCGACCGGGATGTCGATGGAGACACCCGGCGTCAGAACGGTCACTTCTTCCCCGCTCTCGTCCCGGCGCCAAATTTCCCCCCGGCCGGACAGGACGTGCCAGAACTCGCTCACCGTGGCATGGACGGTCGCCCGGTTCACCTGCCCTGGCGGGACCGTGGAATGGATCATGTCGCCGGTTGTGCCCCCCATCAAGTAGCGGATCTCCGCCCCGGCGGGGGAGCGGGCACCGGGGGTCTCGGGAAGCGGGCGGGTCTGCATGGGCACTCCTTCGCGGGCTCGTCCACAGCCTAGGCGGTCACCGCTGGCAACAACGGAAACTACCCGTCCCTCAGTAGTTGCGGGTAGGCGGGGTCAGCGGCTGCAGGCTCCGCATCGTGCAGCCCGTGCGGGATGTCAAGTCACCGCACGCAAAGACCACGAGCTTGCTCGTCGTCCCTGGAAACGAGATGGAAACCCGCGGCGGCGAATCGTCGCCATCAACGGCGAAGAGACGCGTCCGGAATGTAACTCTTTGCAGGCGCTTCGCGATTGGGTGCAACAACTCGCGACACCTGCGGGGCACATGGTAAGGAGGGGGTCGACGGTTCGAGTCCGTCAGAGGGCTTCGCGGGATCCCGTATGGCCTTGGGGTCGTGGGTCTTGAGGCCCCTTAATGGATAGCCTCTGCGCATGGCGGGCCTCGACGAGCTCTTCGAGCGAAACCGCGCCTGGGCGGCCGCGACAATCGAGGAGGATCCGCATTTCTTCACCGTTCTCGCCGAGCGACAGACGCCCGAGTACCTGTGGATCGGCTGCTCGGACAGCCGCGTCCCGGCGAACCAGATCGTCGGACTGCTGCCGGGCGACGTGTTCGTGCACCGCAACGTCGCCAACGTCGTCGTGCATACCGATCTGAATTGCCTGTCCGTCGTGCAGTTCGCCGTCGACGTACTGAAGGTCAAACACATCATCATCTGCGGCCATTATGGTTGCGGTGGCATCAACGCCGTGGTGCATCGACGTGAAATGGGTTTGATCGACAACTGGCTGCGCCACGTCGAAGACGTGTACCTGCGCTACCGTGACGTGCTCGAAGCCATCCCCGACATGACGGCACGCGTCGACCGCCTGTGCGAATACAACGTGCTTGAACAAGTGGAAAACCTGTGCCGCACCACGGTAATTCAAACCGCCTGGAAAAATGGACAACCGCTGACCGTGCACGGCTGGGTGTACCGCGTCGACGACGGCATCCTGCGCGACCTCGATATCTGCATCAACGCCATCGACGAAATACCGAAACTGCGCGATACCGCCCGGTATTTGGCGAAGGGTCCGTAACGCCCGCTTTTGTACACCTCTCCCCTTGTGGGAGAGACCGCAGCCTC
>VFKD01000010.1 GCA_009885735.1 bacterium | reverse complement strand
ATCCTCTACTTGGGTGGATTGGGCGAAACCGGCGAGGGCCTGAGCGAACACCTCTCATCTCGCCGCGAGGTAGAGAGGTCGCTAGGAATCGGCGGCGTGCCCGTAACAGTTCTCCGGGCGGCGATGATAATTGGCTCAGGCTCCGCTTCTTTTGAAATCCTGCGCTACTTGGTCGAGCGGCTCCCAGTGATGGTCACTCCAAAGTGGGTCGATACGGAGTGCCAGCCGATCGCTGTAACGGACGTGCTGTTCTACTTGGTTGCTGCCCTGGAGACGCCGGCCACGATCGGGACGACCCTCGACATTGGCGGTCCCGATGTGCTCTCCTATGCACAGCTCATGCGAGAGATGGCTTCGGTCCTCGGCCTACGGAGACGGCTCGTGATCCGCGTTCCCGTGCTGACGCCGCGGCTTAGTTCACTGTGGATACACATCGTTACTCCCCTGCAGGCGAGCATTGGGCGGCCCCTTGCTGAAGGTCTTCGAAATCGAGTAGTGTGCCGCACAGACGAAGCCACTCGACTAATGCCGCACGAGTGTCTTACAGTCCGTCAGGCGATGGACGCTGCAATATCCCAAGCAAGAACCGGGTCGATAGAGACAGCATGGTCAGACGCGGGAGTCATGCCCGGAGATCCATCTTGGGCGGGTGGAACCGAATACGTTGACCGCCGCGAGATGACTTCGTCGGCCACACCTGCGACTGTGTGGTCGGCAGTGAGCTCTCTAGGCGGAGACCGAGGCTATTATGCTGCGAACTGGCTATGGAGAGTTCGAGGCGCAATTGATCGGTTGATGGGAGGTCCAGGCCTTCGACGTGGGAGAAGGGACGCGAAGAATCTGCGTCTCGGTGACGCGCTGGACTTTTGGCGCGTCACCGAAGTTCAGCCGCAGAGTCGACTAGTGTTGACCGCAGAAATGCGGCTCCCTGGAATCGCAACGTTGAGCTTTGAGGTAAAGCCTTTGTTGCCACCAAACTCCGGCAGCCGGCTAATCATGACCGCACGGTTTCGCCCAACGGGATTAGCAGGGATTGCCTATTGGTATTCGTTGCTGCCGCTCCATGGCATCGTCTTCTGTGGAATGCTCAATGGGCTACGGCGCGCCTCGGAGGCGGCGCAAGCCACGCTCTAATGCGACGATGCAAAGCCCCCGGCTATGCTGCTATGTTGGCAGCTTCTGACTGAGCCCAACCATGCGTCTCGCCTGGCGAGCGTTCCTCTTTCCGAATGGATGGAATGCTCACGGTTCCCGTGGAATTCACTTTCCTCACGACAACACTGCTTCCTGGTCCTCGATTCCGGAAAGAGGATACAAGAAAGGCTCAGCCCACCTGTTTAGGCCCCTAAGGACTCTCTATAGACTCCCTTCAAGAGATTCAGAATCTGGTGGTGGGGCTGCGCGCGGTGCGCGGCGAAGGCGCCTGCGGTCCGTGTTGCCGGTCACGCCACAGCCTCCGATTGCTCCTTGAACGGCATGCTTGCCTCCGGTCTGAGTTGCTTCCAGATCGCCTGGGAGTAGTCGCGGCCATCGAGCATCAAGAACATGAGCTGCGGGAGCACCGTCTTAGTAGCCAGCTCGGCAAACGCTTTACGATTCGTTGTGCCGACAGCCGTGGAGATGCTTGCGAACGCGGTCTGCGCTTCTGCTTCAATCGCTGTATACTGGCTGTTCAGGTCGGCGATCGTCTCTGTCAGCCACGCGTGGAACTCGTCCGGCACGCGGTCCAGCAGCTCGCCAAAGCCGGCGCCCGTGGATAGAGCTTCCCACACGGTTCGGGTGGTTGTCATCGTCATAAGCCGGTGAAGCCGTTTGTACTCGTCGAGCTTTACCTTGACGCGCATCTGCTGGCCGGCAGCCGGGTAGTCGAACCGCAGCACCACGCCCTCGGTGTTGCCGTCGTCCACCAGTCCGAGCGACGCGATGACCTCGGACGGACTGCACGAGGCATCGAACGACCTCGTTACGGAACCCGGCCATCCGCACACGTCATCAACGTCTCGTCCCGTCGTGTTGTCGATCACTGCCAGCAGCACGAGCTCGGAGCGACTGCCGTAGTTCACCACGATGCGGTTGCCTGGGAAGATGATCTCAAACAGGTATGTCAGTCCCGGCTGAGGCTGGAACTCCGGGTATTGCTCTGCTAGCATTTGCGTGGCCTTCGCCGCCTGGGTAGAGATGAAGCTGCCCCGCGTCGCTACCGCGTACTGCGCGCCGTCGTGATACAGAATCCCAAGAGACCCGTCCATCTTCTCTGAAACGGTGAATGGGAAGGCGAACACCGGGTCATCCTCGGCGTGCTCCTCGCGGTTGTGGAACTTGGGGAACGGCCTCGCGACTATCGTGCCATCGTCGTGGAGTATCAGCCCTCGGCAGGCGCGAGACACGTCGCACCACCGAGACTCGTATTGGCAGACGGCGGTGTAGTTGTAGATCGTCAGAGGCGCGGAGGGGTGCCTCGTGGCCTTGACGGTTCCTGCCTCTATGAGCGGCTGGATATTCTCGTGTTTCATGGTCTTCACTCTCGTGGCGGGTTACACACCGAACTTTTGGGCATCTCTGGAAGGATCTACACAGAATTCAACTTCACTGATCAGGTTAGGCACTCAAGCCTGGTGACCCAGGCGTTGAAGTTTGGGCACGCCTCCCGCAGCCGGGGCAACCCGATGGCCTCAACGATTTCAGCGCCGACAGATGCCTTGACGCTCCTATACGCTGGGATGGCCCCGATAATCCGCTTCGACGGCGCTGAGTCTGGCTGCTCGTTTACGAGCTCCGGCTCGGTATCGCCAATCGACTTCTTGAGCGAAGTGATCTTATTGTCGGCTTCCCCGTCTGGAAATGCCATGGGGATCTTGTCAACATCGACGAGCACAAGAGATTCGAACTCGTGGAGCTGAATGTACGGGATAAAGTTAGGGTTTGGAAACGCCTCAAGCAGTGAGTGTTCAATTCGCGATATCCGTTCGCGCATACTCTCGCCTGACCGCCGATCGTTGCCCGGGAGGTTGCCGAGCCTATAGAGATCGAGCATGGTGGTCACGTATTCGTGGCTTCGTCGAGACCGCAGCGCACTGTCGATCTGTTTGTGAAGCGCTGCCAGCGTTGGCGTACCCCCTAGGTTAATCGGCTTAGCAAAGACATCGCGCATCTTGAGGTGAGGAGCTAAGGTTGTCGCAATGAACTTTTGCTCAGTTGCGCCCTCGCAGAGAACGGTCAGGCTAACCACCTACTGTGGTCCGCCGCCCGTTACGTTCTTCTCGTAGAGCTCGCCCAGATCGAACGAAGCCAGCCACGGTTCGAGAGTCTCCGCGGCCAATCTTGTGAAGGTGGACTCGCCCCTGCCTTGGGCATTCTCAACCCGTTCAACCACAATGACATCTTCCGGCGAATAGTTCCGAATGAGAATCGGAGATTGGGTTGCAACAATCACCTGGCGCTTTTCCGAAGCAGATTTCAGGAGGTCAGCAACCAATCCAATCGCGCTTGGGTGGAGTCCTAGCTCCGGTTCATCGAAGAGCATAATGCTGGGCATTGTTTCGTTCGGCTGCAACAGTGCGGTAATAAGCGCGATAGCGCGGATGGTACCGTCCGAGAGTTGGTGGGGGCCAAACGTAGCGCCGGATTTGTCCCTCCATCGAAGAAGGATATACCTGCTATTGGTCGCCTGGGGTTCGAGTACGAAGTCATGTATAAATGGGGCGACGAACTGGACGGTCGCGAGAATGTGCTTATAGTGCGCAGGCTTGTTTTCCTTGAGATTGTATAGGAAGACCGCTAGATTGCCCGCATGGCTCATCAGATAGTCGTCGCGGTCAAGGTCCTGAACAAGCCGAACATTTGCTTCCTCGCTCGTATCGTGGAAGTGGTAGACCTGGACTTGACGCAGTCGGGTTCGGAACACCCTAGCCACAGTGCTGTGGGCAGGGTTACTCTTGGAGTCCGCCAGTCGCAGCACGGCGGATTCTGAGTGCCCACTGCCTAGCGGGACTTGTCGGGGCTTGTCGTCCTTGTCCTCGCGCTGATATGCTAGCTCTTCATCGGCAAAGTAGAGTTCATCCGGTGCGCCCCAACTCAAGCTGAAAGAATATCGACTCCACTGTCTATCGCCGTCAAACTGGATAGAGGCATCCATGAATCGGCTTATTTTCGAGCCGTAGTGGAGAAGAGAGTTTGCTCGTCCTTTGCGAGCAGTATAGAGCTGAAGGCTGCCTTGAGTGCTGCTGAACATGAAACTCAGCATTCGGAAGAAGTCAATGAAGTTTGACTTGCCGGACCCGTTTGCTCCTATGAGGACGTTAAATCGCCGGAGTTCTAGATTGTCGACCTCACGAACCGACTTGAAGCCCTTGATGGTTAGGTTGGTGATGGTCTCGACTGCCATGCGTGCACGTCCTCCACATCCCACATTATTGCACGCGGCTTGGTGGGGTTAACGCGTGTGGGCGAGTCTACACAGCAACCGATGCAACGCATGTGGAGCTTGGAGATCGGCCCATAGGTCGGGCGGCCTCCATGCGCTACTCTTCAGCTCTCCAGGCGGCCGCGGAGCTCGCGGATGACAGCTTGAAGCTGCGCGTCCTGAAGCAGGAGGTTCTCGACGCGGGCGACTGCGCGCTGGACCGTGGTGTGGTTTCTGCCGCCGAACGCCACGCCGATGTGCGAGAGCGGCGCCTGGGTGAGCTCGCGGCAGAGGTACATGGCCACCTGTCTTGCAGCCACAACGGCGGCCTCGCGCCGCTGGCTGATGAGCGCGTCGGGGCTGGTCTGCAGCCGCTCGCAGACGGCTCG
Organism: bacterium; assembly: GCA_009885735.1. Lineage (GTDB taxonomy): Bacteria > Armatimonadota > Chthonomonadetes > Chthonomonadales > CAJBBX01 > VFKD01. Next base: position 2,349 of record VFKD01000010.1, on the reverse strand, counting down.
CTGCACTACTTCTATCGTTATCGCCTTGCGCGTCTGTCGGAGACCCGGCTGTTCGATAAAAAACTCGCCGAGGACCGTCTGCGCCAGGTCGATATCGATGGGAGTTCGCATTATTGAATGGTATGCCACGAGCTTGGTGAGCGCCCCTTCCAGGGCCCGCATGTTTGACTGAATAGCACTAGCAACGTGGAACACCACTTCGGTCGGAACCTTCCAGCCCTCAACGGCGCAGCGGCGCTCGAGGATAGCTACCCTGGTTTCGAGCTCCGGTGAGTGGACGTCCGCTATCAGCCCTGCTTCGAAGCGAGATCGAAGCCTCTCGTCCATTGCGCGGAGCTCGCGCGGGCTGCGGTCGCTGCACACTACGATCTGCTTGCCGCTGTGGTACAATGCATTGTAAGTGTGGAAAAACTCCTCATTCGTCTGCTCGCGGCCTGCGATAAACTGCACGTCGTCCACCAGCCATACGTCGACGCTGCGAAAGTGCCGCCTGAACTCCTCCATCTTGCGCTCGCGAAGGGCGCCGACGAACTGATGGGTGAAGCTCTCGCCGTCGATGAGGACAACCCTGCGGGAGGCGTCCGCTTCCAAGAGGGCGTTGCCGATGGCGTGGAGCAGATGGGTCTTGCCCAGGCCAGAGCCGCCATAGATGAAGAGTGGGTTGTAGACACCGCCCGGATCATCCGCCACGGCCAATGCACCTGCATGTGCGAGGCGGTTGCTGCGGCCTACGACGAAACCGTCGAAGCTGAACTTTGGGCTGATGGGAAGGCTAACGAAGGAGCTCGGCTCCTCCTTACGCGGCCGCTTCTTAAGGAGCGGAGCCTGCGGCTCAAGCTGAACGGCGGGCTGGCGTTCGTCGGCTGAAACTACCTTGTACTCCACTTCCACGGGGCGGCCAAGGACGGTGGCTAGTGTGCCACGCAGCAAGGCGCCGTGGCGCTTCTCGATCCACTCACGAGCGAACGCCGAGGGTACCGCCAGGACAATTGCCTCGTCATTGGAGGAGACCACGCGCATGGAGCGAATGTAGCTCTCGAAGGTGACCTTGCTCACCTTGCCGGCGAGTATGCCAAGGGCTCGATCCCACGCCCGTTTGAGCGTGACTGACCGTTCATCATCGCCGAAAGAGAGCTGATCGCCAGACATTGAACGGGTGCCTCCGGGGCCTGTGGGACCTGATTATAGCAGACCGGCGCGGGTGATACAATGGCTTTGAAGGTCGATTCTCGGCCTCTTTTTTTGGGCGTTTTGGTAGCTTGCAGACTCCTCAAAACGGGGCGCGAACCAGCAGGAAGCAACCCTGCGAGAGTCTCGAAGGAGGCGGCGATGGCGGCAGAGAATAGCGATATTGATGCGTGGTGGATGAGCCGCTGTGCGGTGCTCGCGGGAGTGGCGGAGGCCAATGGTCACACTCCTGTTGGCGCGATCATCGTCCTCGGCGGTCGCTCGGTTGCGGAGGCATCGGAGCAGTCTCCGAACGGTTCACGGGCATTTGCACACGCGGAGCTTCTCGCCGTTGAGTTTGCGCTCATGGAATGCACCAAAGACGAGCTTGGTTCGGCGACACTCTACTCCACCGCGGAGCCATGCCTGCTCTGCGGCTATGCCATCCGGGAGGCGGGAGTTGGTCGTATAGTCATTGGCAGAGCGGTCGGCGACATCGGGAGCGTTGGTGGTAGGTTTCCGGTGCTGACAACGCTGGAAATAGAAGACTGGGGCACCCCTCCGGAGGTAGTCTGGTGGTGGGGAAGCACGAAATGAGAGGGCGAAAATGAAAGTTCTGGAGATATGGCGTTACCCGGTGAAGACAATGGCCGGCGAGAAGCTGGAGCGGGCGCAGCTCGGACCGCTTGGAATTGTTGGAGACCGAATTGTACACGTAGAGAACGCACGCGACCAGGTCGTCACCTCCCGGTCACACCCTCGCTTCCTGGGCCACAAGGGCACTCTCAGTGCGGCAGGAGAGGTATTGGTGGATGGCCGACTATGGAACGAGTCTGACGTGGCTGCCGAAGTGGAGCAAATTGCGGGCTCCGGAGCAAGGCTCGTCCATTTCGAGGGAGCTGAGCGGTTCGATATCCTGCCATTGCTTGTAGCCACCGACGGCGCCATCTCTGCCTTCGGCTATGACCTGCGGCGGCTCCGCCCAAACCTGGTGATTGGTGGAGTGCAAGGCATGGCGGAGAGGGAGTGGCCCGGAGCGTGCCTCAGGATAGGAGCTGTCCTCATCGGCGTCCAGGATCTTCGGCTGAGGTGCATTATGACTTCGTTCGATCCAGACACCCTGGAGCAGGACAAGGAGATTACAAAGGGCATCTACAGTCGATTCGAGGGCAAGCTCGCACT
>VFKD01000166.1 GCA_009885735.1 bacterium | reverse complement strand
GCACCTGAATCGGTGCAATCGCCGATGCAGGTCACGCCGCCTGCAAGGCCCTCTGCCGCGCCCATGGTCGCACTTGCCACCCAGTCCGGCTCCTGAAGAGCGGCCTTCCTGGCAGTCAGCTCCCGTATCCAGGGGAAAAACGCAAGGTCTTCGAGCAGGCCGCGCATCACCGTGTAGTCGATGTGGGTGTGTACGTTCACCAAGCCGGGAAGGATGGCGCATCCGTCATGCGGCTCAGTATCAGTACGTGGACGACCGGTAATGGGTCTTGCGCGCACATCAATAAGTGTCTCGCCGTCAAGCACAACCTCGCCGTCCTCGATTGGAGGACCTGCGACCGGCAGTACCCAGCTTGCGGCGAGCGTGCGGCACTCTGGCATCCGTGAATGTTCTAGATCGGCAGGAGCCAGAGGGCGTCCAACTGGCTCCGCGACAGATTCTTGGTGTGTCCGTCCCCGTGCAGCACATTGTAGCGGCTTCGGTCTCTAAAGAGACCCCCGTGCCACTTTCCGGCGGCATCGAACATTACATTCAGACTGGTAGGTGCGGTAAACGAAGCCTCGCCGGCGTGGCGAAATGAGATCTCAGTGCGGTAGTTGTAGCTGGTGCCGAACTTTCCGTAGCTCGTAGGAGTCGCATCCAGCAGTTCGTTCGTGAAGTCCTCCACGGTGTAGCCCGTGTCTGCCGGACAGTGGAAGAGCTGCTTGGATTTCACATAGTCGTGTATCGCCTCGTGCATCATCGGCATGAACGGTATCTGCGCTTGGAACTCTGGGAAGCCGTCCCATATCTGTGGAGTGAACTTGTCCGTTGGGTCCACCGCCCAGGGGTAGAGCTCGTCATAGTCCTGGGTATACATCCGTATGGCCATCCCGATCTGGCGCAGGTTGCTTACACATGAGATTTCCCGAGCCTTGCCGCGAGCGGTCGCGAAGACAGGGAAGAGCAGCGCAGCCAGCACCGAGATGATCGCGATAACGGTGAGCAGCTCGACGAGAGTGAAGCCACGCGACGTTCTGTATCCCTTCAATTGCCTTCCCCTTGTACGCAGCATTACATGGGCATCTACATTGACACTCGAATTGTATCACCGGTCTCGGGCGGCGTCAACCTTGGTAACCTCGGTTGTACCATGCGCCACTCTGTCTAGGTCTTGGCTCACCCCGGCAGGTATACTCTCTCATTCACCATGCCGGACCTCCACATGAACTGGGCGCCCATACCCCACGCAGAGTGCAACCTGGCTGCCACGCTCCACAGTGGACAGACGTTTCGGTGGAAGCGAGTGCCGCCGAACGGCTGGGTGGGCTCCGCGGGAAGTACGGCGGTTCGCCTGACTCGCCACGCGGATGGATTCTGGTGGCAGACGTACCCCGAGCCGGACCAATGGGATGTGGTGTCCAGCTACTTTCGGCTTGAGGTGTCGTACCAAGCTCTTATGGAGGAGTGGCGGCGAGCTGAGATTCCAGTTGAAGCTGCACAGTGCTTTGAGAGATGGCGAGGTTTGCGAATTCTGCGGCAGCCGGCGGAAGAGGCGTTCTTCTCGTTCCTCTGCGCGTCGTGCAACACCGTGGTCAAGATCACTCGCAGCGTCAATCTGCTCGCGGATCAATACGGTTCTATGCTTGCGTGGATTGATGGGCAGCCGGTGTATCAGTTTCCTGCAGCCTGGCAGATCGCGGCAATACCCGAGAGTGATCTGCGCCGGGACCTTTGGGGCTATCGGGCACCGCGGCTCATTCAGCTTGCACGGCACGTTGCAGATGCGGGTGAGAACTGGCTTGAGTCGCTGCGGCCAGTGGGATATCCTGCCGCACGCGAGGCGCTGGACCAGTTGCCCGGCATCGGCCTCAAGATTGCCGACTGCATCTGCCTGTTCGGGTTGGGTTTCGACCAGGCGGTGCCGGTGGATACGCACGTGAGGCAGATTGCATTAGACTATTTCCGAACCGATCTCAGCGGCAAGTCCCTCACGCCGAGGGTATATGAGGAGATCAGCCAGACATACAGGGACCTATTTGGCGAGTACGCAGGGTGGGCCCAGCAGGCGCTCTTCGTGGACAGGCTGGATCGTTATGGACGGCTCTTCGAGACCTGCCGCCCGATTCTAGAATAGTATCAAAACCTCAAATGATGATAGGTGCGCAAAGCTATGCAGCTCTATAACACTTTAGCCCGAAGCAAACAGGAGTTTGTTCCGATCGTTCCCGGCAAGGTCGGAATCTACTGCTGTGGACCGACGGTCTACAACTTCGCCCACATAGGCAACCTGCGCACCTACATCTTCGAGGACATACTTCGTCGAACTCTGCGGTTCAGTGGCCTTGAGGTGCGGCACGTGATGAATATCACGGACGTGGGCCACCTCGAGTCCGACGCGGACGAGGGCGAGGACAAGATGGAGAAGGGCGCCAGACGCGAGGGCTTGAGCGTGTGGGATCTCGCGCGCAAGTATGAGGCAGCCTGGCTTGCGGATATGACGGCGCTGAATATCGAGCGGCCCGAGGTCATCTGCAGGGCAACCGAGCACGTGGCCGAGATGATCGCGCTTACGGAGCGCCTTGTCGAGCGCGGGTTTGCGTACGCTGCTCCCGGTGCTGTTTATTTCGACACGTCCAGGTTTGGAAGCTATGCGGAGCTTGCACGCCTGGACCTCAGCGGAATGCAGGCGGGTGCCGGCGGCCGAGTTGGCGTGGTGGGCGAGAAGCGGCACCCGAACGACTTCGTTCTATGGTTTCTAGACAGGCCAAAGCACCTAATGCAGTGGGACAGCCCATGGGGCAGGGGATATCCGGGGTGGCACGTGGAGTGCTCGGCAATGAGCATGAAGTACCTTGGAGAGACCTTCGACATTCACTGCGGCGGCATCGACCACATCCCGGTGCATCACACGAATGAGATCGCACAGTCCGAGGCCGCCACCGGCAAGCCCTTCGTGCGGTATTGGCTGCACGGCGAGTTCCTGATCATCGGCAAGCAGGACGCCGACGATGACGACGCCTACACGAAGATGTCGAAGTCCTCGGATAACTTCATTACGGTCTCTGTGGTGAAAGAGCGTGGGTTCGACCCGCTTTCGTATCGGTTCCTCTGCCTCATGGCGCACTACCGCTCGGAGCTCAAGTTCACCTGGGAGAACCTAGAGTCCGCACAGCAGGGGCTCCGGCGGGTCTATGCTCAGCGGAGCGGACCGGATCCACTGGAGAATGATTCTGCCTACGAGGATGCTCGCGGCGAGGTTGCGCGGGCTCTGTATGACGACCTCAACACGCCTAACGCCGTAGGGCTGCTCAGTCGATACGGCAGCGACCGGCTCTGGCAGGAGTTTGACGCGGTCCTGGGCCTTGGAATAGCTCAGCGAAGGCTGGAGCGCGAAGAGCCGCTGCCCGAGGAGATAACACAACTCATTGCCGCCAGGAACGAGGCTCGGAAGGCGAAGGAGTGGGCAAAGTCCGACGCACTTCGCGACGAGATCATCTCGAAGGGCTATGAGGTGGGGGACGGTCCGCAGGGCACCACGGTGAAGCCCAGGATTCTGTAGACGCTCGCGGAAGCCAGCTCCGTCCACTCGGTCTCATAGGTCCTATAGGTCCAATAAGTCCTATTCGTCCCATAGAACCCATGGGAAGCTGCCGCAGATTAATGGGAGTGGCGGAGGGGGCGGGATTCGAACCCGCGAGGCTCATCACCTACACGTTTTCAAGACGCGGTCCATAAACCACTCGGACACCCCTCCGCGCCGAGAGTGAGTATAGCGCATGGCGGGAAGAGGGGTCAACGACATGATACACCATACATGCGTGCGGGCTGAGCCATAGGGGACAGGACGGCAGGATAGCCAGTGCCGATAAGCGAATCGTGTATCAAGTGGTCGCAACCCGGAGGGACAACAGGCCTGTAGCGATTGGTGACCAGACTGAACTAGACATCCTGCCAACAGTCCGACTGGTCGCCGACACCGAGGGTCAAGATGAAGGTTGTTGTTGGTGGCCTCGACGGTCCTCGACGAGAGACACATCGACCGCAACTTGGTCGTTTCGGACGTTTGAGGGGCGGACAAGCGTGATTCCCCATTGCTCGATACTTCTGCGTCTCCGCCTGCTAGCGGTGTTAAACCTGACACCGAATCTCACTGCCCACAGCCACAATTACAGTGAGAATTGCGTGTACCGCAACCGCGAGCCGTTGTGTTCTCGCCTATCCATCTGAAGGTAGACATCCAATTGCATCTCGCGCTCATGGGCTTCCTCCATTGACAGCACGGAGATATCAGAGGTCTTCGTGCGACCGAGGGAATTCAGTGAGGTACCTAGCCGCAGGCCGCCACCCCTAGTGATTAGCCATCGATCGTGAATCGGAGAGTCGTCGCTCGCGTCTGTACACACAACAACTATGGCCGTATGAGGAGCATCTTGGTCGGAAACCTTCAGGCGCCAATGCGTTCTATACGCTGCATCCCATGGCACCTGAACATGGCACTTGTCCTGATGTCTCTTACTCGTCAGTATATTCACTCGCATTGCAGATGAGCATTCAGCAATCGTTTGGAGTATGTGAAGCTCGTCTGGACCAAAGTAGGGATCACAGATCTTAACGTACTCGGTACCGTGCTCCATCAGCCATGCCTTAATATACGCAAGACCACCCTCACGGTCACCTGGACTGACAATTCGACCCAAGCCTGAATCAACACTCGGCCTGTGGCTTCTGGCACGATCAGAGAACTGAGAGGAGCGAGCTGCCAAATTGCTGGCCAGTTGCGCCACCAAGACCATGGAACTGAAGAGCGGCCTCAAATAGGTTTGCGCCTGCTGTGTCTTCGAGTACCGTTGGAAAGCGTTCTCGAGCACCCAGGCAAAAATCGGGTACGCTGAATTGAGAGGCATCCGAGAAGCTACTTTGAGATGCTCCCGCGTGTGTTCAAACTGCACGGTTTGGGCCCGTTTTGCATTTAAAGACCCAAAGACACCCCATGCAGCTTGAGCGTGGTCCTCATCTGATAGGACTGGATCTGAACCGACCCTTGGCGTGCCCAACATCTGTCTCCTAAGCCCTTGAATCTGAACCTGATGCCTCGCTGTTGCCCTAGCGTCTTTGCGCGCAGAATCCTCGTCGACCATCGAGGCCAATGATGCAGCCAGATCTGGGTCGATCCTATACGCCAGGTCGATGATCCGTCGTTGGCTTCCCTGCAACCTGCGGTCCTTACAGCCACTTGCGAATTGAATGGCTCGCGTGACACAGTCGCGTGAAATAGTCTCGTGAATGGCGACCGTGATGGAGGCAACCATCTCATATCGCTCCAGCCGGTCAAGGCTTGATGGAATCTGGTCTATCATTTGGATGGCCTCGCCGCACACATCTTTCCGTAGTACGCTCTCCTTAGACGGCATCGCGGCCGCAATGATGCAGAGGACGTATGCCGCATCAGCTGTATTGGGTATTTTGCGCGCTTGGTCTAGTAGGTCAAGCCAGACCTTGCGTTCTTGCTTCTGCATCCGTGCAACTTGCGCTAGCCCCGCTATGTGATAGCCATTGTGAATTATGTACCTCGGATTGGGAAACGATGATGTAACGAGGTCCGTGAGTTTACCACTCAGATCTATCTTCTGCTGAACGCTAAAGCGATTTGCACCTTGGCTGGAGACGATACTGTCCACGATCCGCACAATGTAATGGTAGATTAAGGAGTCAGACTCCACTCGCGTGAGGACTTCGAGTATATCCAGGACGTCATCGTACTTAAGGTCGTAGCCCTGACCGTAGGGATACTCGTATGGATCGGCCGGAGGACGATGGGTAACAATATAATCACAAATTGCGTCGTAGGCAACATCACGCGTCCTGCCAATCAGGTCATCAATAGACTCAAATGCCCGCTGCTTGTGTGCAACCCATAGGGCGGGTGCACATTCCTGCAACACGTCACTTGCGAATCGGTCTGTGACCGGCGAGAGATCCACAAGGAGTGGTCTTACTTGCTCCACTACAACTTGACGACAGGCATCCGTAGTTCGGTTCATAGCGTACTGGAGTGCGACATAGGCCCACAGGCGCGCACGCTCGCCGATGGACGGGACTCGCTCTATCAGAGCTGTCAGTGAGCCTAGG
>VFKD01000257.1 GCA_009885735.1 bacterium | reverse complement strand
CCAAGACAGCGGCGAACTCTCCGACAAGTCGCATAACCGTACTCACCGACCTGGCCTGGGCGCTCATATCGAGTCCAGAGTTTCTGTTCAACCACTGAGAATGTCCTCCACGCAGACCTCGTCCCGCGCCGGGTGGATGGCCGAAGGCAGCTTCGGCCTCATGGTTCACTGGCTTGCACCTGGTCCCCAGCCGAAAGTTGGAGAATACACGACTGACCTCAACGAAGCAGTGGACGCATTCGACCTTGAGGGGTTCCTGGCCGACTTTGCAGCAACAGACGCAGACTGGCTCATCTTCACCGTCGGGCAAAACACCGGCTACTATTGCTCGCCAAACTCCTTCCTTGATAGTTTTGCCGGCCCGGGCCACTGCTCCCGGCGGGATTTGGTACTCGAGATCGCCGAACGTATTCATACGATGGGCAAGCGGTTTATCGCCTACCTTCCCACTGAAGTAAAGGGGCAGAAGGCCGACATCCACGAGGCTTTCGCGTGGAATCCGAAGGATCAAACGGAGTTCCAGACACGCTATTGCCGCTTCGTGCGAGAGTTCTCCGTGCGATTTGGCGAACTGCTGAGCGGATGGTGGTTCGACGGCTGCTACACCTGGCCGGAGTTTCACAGCAGCCGCTACGACTGGCCGCTTTGGGCTGACGCCGCGCGTGCGGGCAATCCGAATGCAGCAATAGCCTTCAATGACGGCAGCTTCTGCGTCGGGATTAGAGAGCCGCTATGCTTCGAACAGGACTACCTTAGTGGCGAGGTTGACGCGCTGGTGGATGGGCAGATTCGCTTGGGACGAGGGGACGATGCTCCTCTCTATCTGCCGTCTGGAGCTTTGGTCCCAGGCACGAACTGCCAGTGGCACGCTCTTGTCCCGCTCGACTGCCTCTGGGCGCACGTGTCACCGGGTCCCATGCCATCGCCGCGGTATGCGGATGACGAGCTTGAACGATTCCTGCGGTCGTGCCGATCTGTGGGTGGAGCGGTGACCTTCAATGTCGGAATCTACCAGGAAGGACGACTTGCGGACGAGAGTACGGCGCAGCTTGGTCGGATTCGCAAACTGCACTGATACCGACTTGACACCCGTAGGTCGAGGATGTACAATGTAATTACAGTGAAACAACAAGTCGAGGAAAATGGAGTGGAAACATGACAGCACCCGTGAAGACGCGACTGATTAGGATTGGCAATTCGCAAGGCATCCGCATTCCTAAGCCTCTAATCGAGCAGGCTGGCCTTACAGGAGAGCTTGAGATTGAGGCAACCTCCGGTCGACTGACTATCAGTCCAGTCTCGCACCCCCGCGAAGGCTGGGCTGAAGCCGCCCAGCGCATTGCTGCGGAAGGAGACGACAAGCTGCTCGACGCTGACTGTCTCTGGCCAACCGAGTGGGAGAAGAACGAGTGGCAGTGGTAGCCGCGCGGTTCGATGTCTTCTTGGTGAATTTGGAGCCTACGGTTGGCAGCGAGATTCACAAAGTCAGACCGTGTGTAGTCATTTCTCCAGACGACTTTAATCCATTCATATCGACGGTCATTATCGCGCCGATGTCCACTGCTGGCAAGGACTACCCGTTTCGCATACCGTGCCATTTCGAGGGAAGAGACGGAAGAATCCTTGTCGACCAGATTCGAACAGTAGACAAGGCTCGCCTATTGAGGAGGCTTGGGAATCTAGCAGTTGGCGAACAGGAAGCAGTGTTAGTGGGCTTGAGCAAGTTGTTTGCGATATAGGTGAACGTCTGTCGTCGTCATTGCCGTACAGACTGTGTGCCGACCGCTAACTTGGGTGACAGGAGTTCGGGGTGGCTTACGACGCGGGTCGCCCACCAACTGTATAATGTATAGTCGGACCTAGGAGGAATAGCCATGGAACGCACACTGACGATTGACGAGGCAAAGGCGGTTCCGCTGGAAGTGTTGTTGAAGCAGGTAGCCAGCACACACGAGGCCATTCGCATCGTGTTGGACGACAAGGACGAGGTAGACATCACGCCCACGCCGACTTTGAAGCCTCTCATTACGTTCGAAGGATATGTGCCTGACGGGTGGAAGGACGCCATCTATGAGCCTAAGCGCTAGGAGAGTCTTCTTCGACGCAGGCATGTTTGTTGGGGCTTTGAATCGGTTGGACCCGCGGTTCGCGGAAGCTCAGCCTTTGGTTGCTGCGGCGATGCAGGGAAACATCCTCGCAGGCACAAGCGTGGGCGTGCTTAGTGAGGTCTACGCGGCTCTTACGTGGGTAGGTGCAAAGCCACCGCTGTCGCCCCAAGATGCCGCTGAAGGTGTGAGACGGCTCGTTGAGACGCCGTCGGCGATCTCGGTGATCTCAGACGGCGTTGAAGCGGCCTTGCTTCACCTGCGTATGGCGGACCGGCTTGGCCTCACTGCGCGCCGTATTCACGACGCGCGCCATGCAGCAACTGCTCTCGTGAACGAGGTGACCCACGTCTACACCTACGATCCGAGTGATTGGTCCTACTTTGTCCAGTACGGAATCACGATCGCTGGTCCACCTTCAACCCTCGCCAATCTGGCCGGTTCGCGGTCCGGTGGATAGGTCGAGTAGCGCCGAATCGCAGCCTCCTGAATTATGGTGCCGAGGCTAGCCGTGCAGTGCCGCTCGCCGTCACCAGCCTGTGCGCGGGCTCGTAGCTGTCGTCGCTCAGTTTGGTTCGGGATACGAGCCCCCCATCGCGATAGATTGCGCGATAGGTGCTTATGCGGTAGCCCGTGAGCCCCTTCAAAGAGGACCGGCGAGCGGCGCCATCCGCTGAAACTCTCCCAGCTCGAATGAATGTCCGAGGCCGCTCTACCCGTGTAACAGCGGAGACAATCTTTACCGTCGTTGCCGGTCGCTCTGCGCCAAGAATGGTTACCTTCAGGCTGCCAACGGGAGCGGAAGCGCGGAAGATGACGGGCCAGGGGTATGGGTTGCGAAGCCTAAGATCGACGGTTTCCTGCGCAACGGCGGCGTCGCGCCCTGGCGCAGCGTAGCTGGGCGCGTTCGTGTGCGGATGCCGCTCCACCACCTCCAAGCCCGCGAGCAGCGCCGCATTGTAGAGAGTGGTGGACGTTTGGCAGACGCCTCCGCCGAACGCCGAGACCAGTTCACCTCCAAAGCTGACCGGAGCACGAACATAACCGCGATCATGCGTCCAGGACCTCACGCGGAGGTTGAACGAAAGTACCTCGCCTGGGGCCACCACGGCTCCGTCAAGCGCGGCTGCGGCAAGCTCCGCATTGTGCCGCTGGGCGCGAGTTCGTCCAGTGAGGCTCGTAGCGTAGCTGGCAAGCGCCACGGAGATTCCACGTCGCGGACCCGTTGCCACGAGGCTGCGCGACGCCGCGAATCCGAATGCGGAAATCGCCGCAATGACTAGGACCAGTCCTGCCGACGAGTACCGACTTCTCATCTAATCGACACTCGTGCATCGCTGGTCTCCGCCTTGACGCTGGGAGAGTACATGGGCTGAACGAGGGCAGGCAGCCAGCGGAACTCACCCAGCGTCTGTG
>VFKD01000659.1 GCA_009885735.1 bacterium | reverse complement strand
CACTGGGGTCGTCGCTGTGAAGGTACGGGCCGAGGCACGGGAACGGACCAGGAAAGCCGTGCGGACTGCCGGGGCACCAGACGTTGTACACCCACTGCGGGAACCACTGGTAGGACTGGAGGCCGAGGCCCAGGTTGGACGCATTTGGCGTTCGGTACTTGTCGGACGGGCAGTACCAGATCTGCTTGCTCTTGATGTACGGGTTAACCTGGATGGTCATAAGCGTGCGATAGAACTCGCCGCCGTAGGCGCAGCCGACATAGTCCGGGCCGCCGTCGCCGGGGTTGAAACCGGTCCACGGATTGCCGCCGCCGGCGTACGGAAGGTTGCAGTCGTTCCATCCCTGGTTGCCGGTTACGTCCTGGTTGACTTCCCAGTTGCGTGGGCCGGGGTAGGTGCCCATCGGGTAGCCTTCGTCGTAGTCTTGGGCATACATCTTGGTTCCGAGTCCGATCTGCTTCATGTTCGACAGGCACGAGATGGATCGTGCGCTTTCTCGAGCTTGAGCAAACACTGGGAACAGAATCGCCGCTAGAATAGCAATAATGGCGATCACTACTAGCAGCTCGATCAGGGTAAATCCTTTACGCCTCATTGTGCTCATCCTTTCTGATGATTTACAGCGACAGGCGGTGCGTACAACAGCGGTACGATACGGGCGCGTGATCTCAGCGAAAGACCCTACTTGGGCGGCAAGAGATTACCGGAATTGAGCCCTCCGCCAGGCCCACCAATTTGGCCGGTACCTGTTCCTGCAGGCTTAGCCCCGGTAGGATTCGCGGAGCCCAATCGCTTCTGAAACTCGGCGGCAACATCCGCCGGCATGCCAGCGGGTTTGTCGGTAGCGGACCCAGCCCTGGAGCCCGTCTTGGCGTAGATCACCCCGCCGATCACGACCAATATTACGACGATAATGCCAACTGCAACGGCTGGACTGAGTTCCTTCTTCACTTCCTTGTCACCTCCATAGGCACTGGCGTTCGAACCAGCACTGTCCTTACGACCCGCCACGTGTAGGATATCGGAGTACAAGGGTCGTGTCAAGTGAACAAATGTACATTCCTGAATAATCTGGTCGGAAAGATCAAGATTGACGTCGTTCTTGTTAACTTGCCTGAAGACGCGCTATGCGCACCACCGTGTTGGAGCCGTATGGATAACCTGTTGCGTGCAGCACGAGATGGCCAGTACCCAGGTCCTGCTCCATCTTGAGGTCCTCGCCGTTATCCGTCCAGCACGCACGCTTAAACTGGCTCGAGACGCCTTGGAACTCCCGTTTGCCCGGTCCCCGCGTGGCTGCTCCATGGGCCTGCGTGTTTGCCGTGGCAGTGAGGTCGAGCACAAAGAGGTAGAGGTCGCCGTTCATCTCGAGCGCAAAGTCGTCTCCAGTACCTACTATTGAGGTTGGCCGCCCATTGTAGATGACTCCTCGATCACCTCCGTGCAGGGCGATCCAGTCGCCCACGCGCTTCCAGGCTGCGCTCTCGTAGTCCGGCAGCTTTCCTGACGCAGACGGCCCAAGGTTCATGAGAAGGTTTGCTCCAGCGCGGCGCGCGAGGCAAAGCTCTTCGATCACATGAGCAGGCGACAGGTAGTTAAAGTCCTGGTTTGCGATGCCCCAGTGGAAGTTCATGGTATGGCACATCTCAGCCGCGACATACTTTGGATGCCCGCCGCGGTTCAGCGGTTTCGGCCTGCCTCGCTCGAACGTTACGCTGTCGATCTCCGGGTTTCCAAGTTGGCCCTCGCTGCCAATGCCGGTGTTGTTGATGATGAGCGCCTCGGGCTGGTGTTTGCGTATGGTTCCGTAGAGCTTATCTTCCTGCCAATCAGCCTTTGGGTTGCTCCAGTTGCCGTCGAACCAGAAGCCTCCGATGGGGCCATAGTGAGTGCATAGGATCTCAATGCTTTTGCGGAGGTATTCGAGGTACGCGGGAAAGTCGGCGCTGAACCGGTCGTCAGACCAATCCAGCGTGGTGCAGTAGAGCATCGGAAGGATGCCTTCGGCTCGGCATCCCTCGGTGAAGTCCTTAATCAAGTCGCGCTTGGCGGGAGTGTGGGTCACGTCCAGCTTCGACAGGCCTCGCGTGTCGTAGAGGCTGAACCCATCGTGATGCCGCGATGTGAGCGTGATGTACTTCATTCCCGCGCGCTTGGCCAGCTTCGCCAATGCTCGTCCGCTGAAGTCCTTCGCCGTGAACGTCTCCATCAGCTTCATGTATTCAGGCGTAGGGATCTTCTGGTTGTTCTTGGCCCATTCGCCCCGGCCAATCTGAGCGTAGAGCCCCCAGTGGACGAACATTCCAAATCCCAGCCGCTCGAAACGGGCGATTCTCGGCGCGGGAACGGGAATGGGCTTGTCCTGATTAGCGTCAAGCATATTGTTCTCCATGGATTCAGCACAAGTGGCGCGTGTGGATGCGATGCCCGCCAGCGCAGCGGATGCAAGCAGTTCTCTTCGAGTAGACGACATATTAAGAGGCTCTCCAATAGTCGCCGGAGCACAGGGCATACCGACGAAGGTGAGGTCTGTTACATAGGTTCCGCATGTCTCGCGGACCTCCTGCTTGGGGTGGGACTGAGAGGGGCGGCTGCAGCGACGGACCGTTTGCGGCTAATGGCGGCACGGGTTAAAACCCGGCCCTCGGACTGCAAAGCCCACCCGCGTGGGTTCAGAAGGTTGTCCGCGATGTGTCCACGCAGGTGGACACTGGGCTTTAGCCACTCAGCGATGGACTTCAGTCCGTCGTTGTCAGCCGTTGCGCGAGTCCGTCGGAATGAATTCCGCGGCTGGGTGACCTGCGGCCCAGTGTCCATCTTCATGGACACAACGGCGGTGAAACGTAAGCCGTACGCGAGCCCTTTCTTGGGAGCGCGGCTCAGCCGTATTGAGCCGCAGTCGATGGGTGCGCCCTGGTGCAATACCGCTTCCTTTCCCCAATCCCGTTCGCCCTGAGCGCGCAACCGCTCATCCTGAGCGCGGCTCAGCCGTACCGGGCTTGCCTGCCCTGAGCCTGCCGAAGGGTCGAAGGACCGTCTCGAAGTGCAGTCGAAGGGTGCGCCCTGACACCTCGGGAACCGTTCGCACCGTCCAAATACGTAGTAGGTGCAATTCGAGCGTTTCGCATCCAGCACAGCCCGTCCGGGCAAGCGCCGCGAAACGACCTTCCCAAGGCGGATTCCCCATGCACAGGCAAACCCTCTGGATAGCAGTCTCGGCCCTCACTGTTCTGGCCGGATGCAGTCCGAAAGCTCCGGCCAAGCTCACTGCTGCTCAGAACGAGGAGGCAGTCCGTGCCTTCTTGGTCTGCGTAACTGCACTCGAGGTAGGAGACCAGTCGCACACGCCGGATCTGCTGCCCAAGCTGGTGAAGCTGGCTCCGAACGAGCCCGCAGCGTGGGCGAACTATGGCCTGCATGCAATGCAGACGCACAAGCTTGATGATGCCGCCAAGCACCTTGCGCGCGCGGCGAAGCTCGCGCCGGGCAACCCCGAGATCGAGGCGCTGCAAGCCGTTCTTGCTGCTCGAAGGAACGATAGTCCCGCCGCAATTGAACATCTGCGCAGGGCACTGAAGGTCGAACCAGCGAATGTAGGGTGGCTCTACAGGCTGGCGAATCTCTTGGCGTCCTCTTCCGGTTCGGCAGGGGCGGGAGAGGTCCACTCGCTGCTCCTGGCGGCGCATCGGGCCGAACCATCCAATCTGGCTGTGACGGTCGAGTTGGTTAAGGCGAGTGTTGCAGTGGGCGACTTTCCCGGCGCGAAGGCGCTCTTGGAGGATCTGCAGCCGCTCGCCGCTGCGTGGGAGCCGGAGGTCCGGACCCGCCTGCAGGCCGCGCGCAACTCGGTAGACCAGGGTGATGCCGGTTTGGCAGGCACAGATGTACAAGTCTTCAATAACGTCCTTCGCCGATGGCCGGAGTACATGGCTTCGATTGCGAGGGTCCGTCCGCCAGACGGAATCTT
>VFKD01000628.1 GCA_009885735.1 bacterium | reverse complement strand
TGTCCGTCGTCCACATCGAGCGAACGATCGCAAGTTTGTCGACCTGCTTTGCGATGTGTGGGAACCAATCGCTGATTTCGATGCCGCTGTGACCGTGTCGGCGATAGCTGACCTGCAACGGATAGAGCACGTTTCGCTGGTTGCCGTTGCCATCGGGAACGACCAACCGTTCGAGGGCCAGCCGCTTCGGGTTTTGAGCGTCAGCGAACGGCGTTTCGGCGATCGTTTTGCCAGCGTGTTTGGTGAGCATCGGCTTCGGATCGAAGCTCTCGGCCTGACTGACGCCGCCGTTCATGAAGAGCCAGATCACACTCTTCGCCTTCGGTTTGAAATGCGGTTGACCATTCGGCGGCGACCAGGTGCCGTCGCGGCCGAACCCGTCGCGGTGCAACATCGCACCGAGCGCGAGACTACCAAAGCCAAGACCGATGTCTGCGAGAAATGTGCGGCGGTCGTTCATGTTCATCGACCTCCTGTTGGGTTAACGTAAAGTCACAAAGTCATTGTGATTGATCAGTGCCCAAACGAAATTTGTTCGAGCCTCGGCGACGGAGCCGTTCGGTAGTCTCGTCCATGTGTCTAAGGCACCGAGGCTGACGGCGAGTTCGTCCGCGCCGGGATTGATGCCTGTCACAAGTCGGAACGAATTGCGAACAAACGCCTTGTCATCCGCCGACCTCTCCGTGAGCCGCTTGGCGATCTGCTCGGCGGCATCGAGAGCCAGCGGGCTGTTTGAAAGGGCGAGAGCTTGCTGCGGGACGATGCTCTGATCGCGACGGTAGCAGTCTTTGACCAACGCATCGTCAAACGTCGTCAGGAACAGGTTTCGTTCGTTGTTGGAGTGGAAGAAGTAGAGGCTGCGCCGCAACGAGTTCGCTTGCTGATCAGCTGGAACCGGCGTGCCGCCGCGCGTTTGGTCGAGCTTCCCTGACATCGCGAGCAACGAGTCGCGAACTAACTGCGACTCCATGCGCATCGGCATGCGCCGCCACCACAGGCGATTCTCGGAGTCTTTGGCCTCCGCGACCTCGGCTCCAGCGAGTGAGGAACTCAGGCGATACGCGGCAGAATTCACGATCAGCGAATGGACATGCTTCATGCTCCAGCCGCTGTCGATCAGTTCACTCGCCAGCCAATCGAGCAACTCGGGGTGCGTCGGGGGCGTCCCTTTGCGGCCGAAGTCGAACATCGTCGGGACGAGTGGCTGGCCCATGTGGCGCGTCCAGATGTGATTGACCGCCACGCGGGCCGTGAGCGGGTTGCGGCGATCGGTGATCCAATTCGCCAAGGCCGTGCGACGGCCGCTGCTTTGAGGTTGGAACTTGACGTCCGGGTCGTCCTGAGTCGAATTGAAGAACCGCGTCGGCGTCCACATCGCCCCGACGAACCGGGTGAAGGTGTCGGTCGGTTTGACCTCCGCGTTGGCGGCGGCGAGTGACTTCTCGAGCGAGTCGAGATCGGCCTTCAGCGCTTTCTCGGCGGCTTCCTTTTTGTCGCTCGCCGCCCGTTGCACCGCTTGTTCGGCTACCGCGACACGCTGACGAGCCTTCGCGACCAGCACCTGGCGTTCAGCTCGCACCGCCGCTGCGGTCAGCTCGGGTTCGCTCATTGCGGCTCGCGTGGCGGCGATGCGATGATTGACAGCGGCGAGATCCGCTTGAGCAACGGCTGCCGACATCTCGGCCACCGTCAGTTCCTGCTGGGCGTCGGCGACCGACAGCTTGGCCATATCCGGCATCGGCTTCGTGGTGGCAACCACGGCTGCCGTTCGCTTTCGCAAAGCGATCGCTGCGTCAAGCTTTTCCAGCGCCTTCTGCCTGTCCGCTTCCGCCGTCGCCAGCCGCGACTTGGCCGACGCAAGATGGGCGTCGAGCACCCACGCTC
>VFKD01000294.1 GCA_009885735.1 bacterium | reverse complement strand
TACGCATCTCGCGCATGGACCTTCACGGGCGGGACGCCCGTGCCACCAACACCCTCCCCGTGGCATACGCGTCTCGCGCATGGACCTTCACGGGCGGGACGCCCGTGCCACGACCACCTTAACAGGCGAGACGCCCGAACCATCATTTCTACTCTGACTCGCCGTCTAGACAGTCCTCCCTGCCGAGGTACCACACCCACTCCCAGTTCTCAAGTCCCGCCCTGATCGGGTTGTCAACCACGTATTTCATCGTTCTGAGATACTCAATTTCGTCTCGGACAATGCGATCGTAGTACTCCGGCTGCCAAAGGTGAGGAATCGACAGGAGTTTACATATTCGATGGCCGGTGAAGGACTTCCAGGAGTGCAGAATTGACGTGAGTGTGTAGGCTCCAGACGGTTCCACAATGACATGAACGTGGTTTGGCATCACGCACCACGCATGCAATTTGTAGCGCTTACCCTCGAAATACCGTAGTGCGCCTGCAACAATCTCGGCAACCAAGGGGTCCCGTAGGTAGGACTTCCCGTGCCCAGCATCAAGCATTCTATGTATAGGGTCTTCAGGAAGTTCAGATCGTGGGCTATTCTCGGGCGCAGTTGACGAGAGTGTCGCGCCACTGCCGTCATTCTGAGTCGCACGCTCCTCGGCAAGTTCTGCCAAGGCGCGTGCAGGTAATGAGTCTGCGAGGCGGAACACTACGTGGTAAAGTGCTCCGCATTGAATCCAGTGCGGCAAGTAGGCGCCGTGGCGCGTGCCTACGTCATGAGTGGATATGGGTAGCTGATGCATATCATCCCCCGGAATATCCCAGAAGCCGCGAGTCGAGTTGGCCTACCACTGCGATGTAGCATACATGTTGCAATTCACGGGCGGAACGCCTGTGCCACCATCACTCTCTCCGAAGCATGCGTGTCTCGCGCACGGACCTTCACGGGCGGGACGCCCGTGCCACCCAAGGGCCCCTACCGAATCCCTCCCGCGGCCTCGTTCGTGCCGTTGCCCCGCTCGTCGTCGTCAAACTTGTTCGGTCGGCCGCCTCCGTTGTCCGGAAGGGAGCCTCCCGCTGGAAGAATGCCTGCGCCCGAGGTGGCCCGGCTAGGCTGTGGAGTCGTAGCTGCGGCTGCCGGACTCGTGCCTGCTGCATTGAGCGGGGCGGGAGTGTCCACCGCGCCCTGAGGCGCATTTGCCGCTATCAGATACCAGGCCATGAACCCAACTGCAACCACGATGACGGACATCAGCGCAATCGCTCTCTTCCGAGTTGCGGATTCGGCATTCGCGGCGCGCGCTTTCACTGCGGCCTTGCCTTTCACAGCAACCGGCGCCGGCTTCGCAGGCTTCTGTGGAGTCTTCTGAGGCTTAGACGGTTTCCCACCTGGATCGGAACGATTGAGCATGACTGGCACGAGACGAACTCCTTTCAAAGCGCAGGTGCTGCGCGTGGGCGGAGAGGATTGCAATTCCAGGGATAGTATACCGAATGCTCGCAGGCAGGCCGCAGCAAAAAGGGGACCGCCAAACATCGGCGATCCCCCTAATGCTATGCTAGAGGCAGCTATGCTGCTTTGCCCACAACTTCGGCCGGTTCACCTTCCAGTCGTGACATTGCTGTCGCAGCCAACACTCGACCGTCTTCGACATCTCCGGGGAAGTGGGCCTGCGCGAACCGGATAGTAACCGGCGCTCGACCCTCTTCCAGCTTCTCGGCACTCGCCCACTCTGATAGGGCTTTGCCGAGCCGATCGGCCACAACGGTTATCTGGCCGCCGGTGTGCGGCAAGATAAGCGCGAACGTAGTGGGACCATATCGCGTGACGATGTCCACCCTTCGAACGGTTGAGCGTATCAGCGACGCCGCCGTGCGAATAGTCTCCTCGGCCCTAAGCGTGCCATACGCCCGTGCCATGTGCTCGTGGCCGTCCAGCTTCACCAGCATCACTGCAAGCGGATTCTGGTAGCGGCTGCCTCGGCTAAGCTCTTCCTCAAGCCGTGCGTCAAAGTACCGCCGGTTGTACAGCCTGGTCTGGCTGTCCACAACCGTATTCTCTTCGATAAACTGCGCCTGCTCCTCCATGCGCTTGCGGAGGTGGCCCACCTCCTTCTGCGATTCCTTGAGCTCGTCGCTCACCATCAGCTTCTTGAGCTTCTTGGTGGAGTTGCGCAGAATGTGCGACACGTAGTTGCACGATATACCCAGGCTTTTTGCAATCTCCGTCTGATTCAGCGACTTGTAGTAGAACTCATAGACCACCGTCTGCTCCAGGTCCTTGAGCTTCTGCAAGGCAGTTTCCAACACAACCTTGTCTTCAATCGGCACCTCATACTCTATCGCCCGGTCCATCTTTACCCGGTCAATGTCGTACGCCGACGCGCTGTCGTCATCCTGCTCGGAGCCACCGTCGAGCGAGCCCACCTTAAACACCTCTCGGGTGCTAAGGAGGTCTGCAATCTGCT
>VFKD01000469.1 GCA_009885735.1 bacterium | reverse complement strand
TGGCAGCGATGCAGACGCGGGCCAGACTCTCCATCGGCACAGAGCTAACAGAAGCACGCAGCGAGTCCGCACAGAAGCTGCAGGACTACCGGAACACTTTAGAGGTCGCACACGAGGGCAGCATGCAGCGGCGAGCCGCACAAATCGAGGCAGATGGCCGCGCACTCATCAGCCGACACCGAAGCCGCGTGGAGCAGGAGGCCGCAAGTCTCACGCCTCTTCAGGTAAACTCCTCTAGCGACGCCCGAACGCCCG
Source organism: bacterium (assembly GCA_009885735.1). GTDB lineage: Bacteria > Armatimonadota > Chthonomonadetes > Chthonomonadales > CAJBBX01 > VFKD01. The sequence continues at coordinate 9,265 of VFKD01000469.1, read as the reverse complement.
TTGAAGCAGATGTCGGCACCCGTTCCCAGTTGCGAGCAGAGGCCGGCGCTCCAATGCCTGCTCCGGCGCAAAACCGCAATCGCGACTATAGCGCCCTGCTCGCGTTTATACGTCGAGAGGTTGTCGTCCAGTGCGAGCAGTTTGCGGCAGCAAGACGAGAGACACTTCGATTTGACAGAGGCAGAGCGTTACCCGATGCAACACGAGAATACGCGCAGCTCATTCGAACTCATCCATAGGGGTGCGCAGGTCGGCTTCGAAGTGTCTGTTGAGTTCGCCCCATGACACAGGGAGTTTTACTGCCTATTCACTCCGCCAGCGCAGTGAGCCGGTCGCTCGAGGACCTCGCTTCGGTCGTGTCCGGCGACGTGGCAGGCGACCCCACGACTCCCGTAAGCGGTGTGGCAAGCATCCGCGATGCATCCCCCGGAGACATCGTATTCGCTGAAACAGACGCCTACTTGGCGAAGGCGGAACGCTCCGCAGCCTCTGCGATTCTGGCGCCTAGAGCCGCACAATACACCGGCAAGGCGCTGGTTCGGGTCGATGATCCGCGGGCTGCGTTTGCCGAGATTCTGCGTCAGTTCGAGATATGCATCGATCTGCCGGACGGCATCCATCCCACGGCGGTCATCGCGGATTCTGCGGAGATTGCCGACGGAGTTCGAATTGGCCCGCATGTCGTTGTGGGCAATGGCGTGCGCATTGGCCGGAACACGACGCTTCTCGCAAATGTGGTGATATCCGAGCGCTGCACACTCGGTGACGACTGCCTCATCTATCCAAATGTCACCCTCTATCGAGACACCGAGGTTGGAGCGCGAGTTATCGTACACAGCGGCGCGGTGCTCGGCTCCGATGGTTTCGGTTACGTCCGAATTGGCGAGGAGACGACTAAGGTGCCGCATGTTGGTCGACTAGTGATAGGCGCCGATGTTGAGATTGGCGCAAATTCAACCATTGATCGCGCAAAGACTGGCGTCACGCTCATTGGCGCGCAAACAAAGATCGACAATCTGGTCCACATCGCCCACAACTGCACTATCGGCCCAGAATGCATTCTTGTCGCTCAGGTCGGAGTGGCCGGCAGTACCGAGCTTGGAAGAGGCGTGGTGATGGCCGGCCAAACTGGAGCGGCTGACCACCTCAAGATCGGCGACGGCGTGACCGCTATTGGTCGGGCAGGAATCATTGGAAACGTAGAGCCCGGTGAACAGGTGAGCGGCTATCCGGCTCGCCCTCACCGCCAGCAGATGCGAATAAGCGCTGCCTTAACCAAGGTGCCGGCAGCATTGCGCCAAGTTCGCGATCTCGAAGCCACTGTTGCGAAGCTTGAAGAGAGGCTCGCGCGACTTGAGCAAGGCTCCCAGCGGGCGCTCGCGGGATAGTGAGCGCGTCAAGTTCGGCCGACTGGCAGCACACACTCACCTCGGCGTTTGAAGTGAGCGGCATCGGCATTCATCTGGGCTGTGTGGCAACTGTGTCAGTGGAGCCGAGCGGACCAAATACGGGCATCCGGTTCGTGTGCCAAGGCACAACCGTGCCGGCGTGCGCAACTAACGTATTCAGCACGAATCGATGCACAACTCTGGGAATGGAAGGTCGGCGAATTGGCACTGTGGAGCACCTGTTGTCTGCCCTCTCTGGAATGGGAATAGACAATGCAGTTATCACAATCGATGGGCCAGAAGTCCCAATACTCGACGGAAGCGCCCTGCCGTGGGTTGAACAGATCGAGCGCGCAGGCACCATCGACCTTAACGAGCGTGCTGCAACGTGCAAGCTCCTCACCCCCATCACGGTGTGTCGGGGAGATTCTTGCATTGCGGCCGTTCCGTCGGAAGAGTATCGCGTGACCTGTGTTGCAGCGTGGGATCACCCGCTGCTTGGGGCTAGATGCGGTTCGTTCAAGATAGAGCCCAAGTCCTATGCATGTGAAATCGCCCCCGCTCGCACGTTCGGATTCGCGCACGAGATTGAAGCCCTGCGCGTGGCGGGCCTTGGCCTGGGAGGTGCGCTGGACAATGCGCTGGTGGTGGGGGAGAACGGATTCTCCGTACCCTTGAGATTCGACGACGAATTCATGCGCCACAAGGCGCTCGATCTCGTGGGAGACCTTGCGCTCGTCGGACGGCGCCTGCGGGCGCACGTATTTGCTGTGCGGCCGGGGCACGCCATCAATACCGAATTTGCCAAGCTGCTGGCGCAACAGCCTGAGTGACGCCGAATCCGCAATGCCCGTTGGATGACACTCCAAAACATATCTGCAGTTAAGCCAGTGCCTCACGCCGCTTCTCAAGGAGACGACCTGATGCTTGATGTCGAAATGATACGCCGAATATTGCCGCATCGCTATCCGATGCTGCTCGTCGACCGCATTCTAGAGATAGAAGCTGGCAAGCGGTGCGTTGGAATAAAGAACGTAACTATCAACGAGTACTTCTTTGAGGGTCACTTTCCGGGGCAAGCGATTATGCCCGGAGTGCTAATTCTTGAGGCGATGGCACAGGTTGGCGGCGTACTGATGCTCAGCAACCCGGAGTATGCCAAGAAGGTGCCAGTGATAGGCGGAGTAGAAAATGTGCGCTTCAGAAAGCCAGTTGTGCCTGGAGACTGCCTCGTGAGTGAGGTGGAGGTCATCTATGTGCGCAAGAATTTCGGCAAGGTCAAAATGGTGGCCCGGGTTAACAACGAGGTAGTGGCAAGCGCCGACTTAACGTTCGGCCTCATCGACCGAGTAAGGTCTGATGGTCCGCCAATGGGGCATCCCGAGGCTGGAGAGTAGCGAATGTCGACAAGTGTGAGCCCCGGCGCGGTAATTCACTCAGGCGCCTACCTTGCAGACGACGTTGCAGTGGGCCCGTTTACGATCATTGAGGACGATGTACACATAGGCACAGGCACCGAGATTGCCGGACAGGTCACCATCTCGAAAGGCACCCGGATTGGGCGAAACTGCCGTATAAGCCCTGGCGCTATCCTTGGTGGTCCGCCGCAGGACCACAAGCACAAGGGCGAGAAGAGCTTGCTGATTATTGGCGACAATAATATCCTTAGAGAATGCGTCACGCTGCACCGAGCGGTCGGCGAGGGCGTGGCCACGCACATCGGAAACGACAATATGCTTATGACGTATGCCCATGTTGGTCACAACTGCGAAATAGGCGACGGTAATACGATTTCGAGCTATGTGGGACTGTCTGGACACGTAACAATAGAAGACAATACAGTCATTGGCGGAATGGTGGGTATTCACCAGTTCTGCCGCATCGGCAAACTCGCAATGGTGGGCGGGTGGAGCAAGGTGAACCAGGATGTGCCGCCGTATATGCTGGCGGATGGAGTGCCCGCAAGGGTGCTCGAGCTGAACAAGATCGGCCTGCGACGATATGGCGTGCCGCCAAATGGCCGCACCACTTTGCGCGCGGCTTACAAGCTCATCTATCGGTCGGGACTGAACCTGAGCCAAGCTATGACGCGCATTGAGGAAGAGCTGGATCCCACTGAAGAGCTCGACTACCTCATGGCGTTTATCCAGGGTACCCAGAGTGGCTATGGCGGTCGCAGCAACGACAAGCCGCGGCGATAGGCAGTGGCCAGCCCGCACGAGGCCCCTGCGGTGAACCCTAACATCGCCATTGTCTCCGGCGAGATGTCCGGCGACGCCGTGGGCGCACTCCTAGCGGGTGAGATAAAGCGCCTTGCACCTAATGTCGAGCTATGGGGATTGGGAAGCTCCAGGATGGCCGAGGCAGGCGTGTCGCTCTTGTGCGACAGCGCCGCATGGAGCGCCATCGGCGTGATGGAAGCCCTCAAGGTCTATCCCGCGCTCAAGTTCAAGCATTATCCCCATCTGCTCAGAGAGATTGAAAGGCGGCATCCAGCCATAGTGGTGGCAATCGACTTTGGGGCCCTAAACGTTGCACTTGTTCGATGGTGCAAGGCCCGGTCAATCCGGACGTTTTACTACTTCCCTCCCGCGTCGTGGCGACGCTCCGGCCCGATAAGCAGCGAGCTGGCTCGGATAGCAAACGGCATTGCCACCCCCTTCTCGTGGTCCGCCGAGCGGCTGGCTGCAACCGGAGCGAACGTGCGATTTGTCGGCCACCCCCTGCTGGAGATCGCTCAGTCAGCCTGTACTCGCGTACGCCTGTGTGATGAGCTAGGAATGGATCCAGGGAAGCCCGTAGTGGCGCTGCTCCCCGGCAGCCGTGGGTTCGAGATCCGATACAACACGCCGGTGATGCTTGAGGCCGCAATGAGGCTCAGGGCGGATATTCCCGAGGTTCAGTTTATTCTCTCTGCAGCGCCGAATGCAGATCGCGAACTCCTGTCCTCTATGGTGCGCGACGCGGACAAGCTGCACCAGCAGGTTTCCACCCTGCACTCCCCTCGCGGTGAACCACACCGTGGCGAACCTGCACGCATAGCCAAGCAGTTGGTCACACCAGAGGGAATTCTGGTTCCTGCCGACAAGCTTCGGGACGCCGGACCGTTCCGGCCATCGCAGGCTCGATTTGACGAAGGTCCCCTGCCCATCGTCATTGTAGAGGGCCGGACTACGGACGTGCTGGCGCATGCGAACGCAGCACTTGTCTGCTCGGGTTCGGCTACTCTGGAGGCCGCCGTACACGGTACGCCTATGGTGGTGATCTATTGCGGATCGAAGCTGATGAACCTCGAGTATCGGCTGCGCCGGCTCAATAAACTCCCGTTTATCGCCATGCCGAACATAGTGGCGCAGAGACAAGTCGTGGAGGAGTTTGTTCAGGACGCCGCGGATCCGGTTGTTCTGGCGAACCGCTTGTCTGCGCTGCTGCGAGACCCTGCGGTACGCGGTGACATGAAGGCCGGCCTCGCAGCCGTGCGCGCGGATCTCGGATCGCCGGGAGCGAGCAGGCGGACTGCGGAGTTCGTGCTAGAGACCGCCAGCATTTCTGCTGCCCCCTCGGACTCGGACGGCTGATGGAGAACTCACCTACTCGCCCCACGGAGAGGCGTATCCTCGGCTACCTGGCCCGCGAGCGAACACCGCTGGTTTTGGGCCTCCTCTGCGCGGCTTGCGCCGCAGGAGTGACCGCCGTGATCGGCCTCGGCATCCAGAATGTTCTGGATGCTATGACCTCCGGCAAACTGCAGCAACTCAATACCGTTTGTATTGCTATAGTCGGCATTTTCGTGCTCAACGGTGTCCTCACCTACGGGCAGGTCTTCTATCTCTCCCAGGTCTCTCAGCGCATCACTGCAAGGCTGCGGCAGGAGATATTCGAGCACCTGCACTCGCTATCCATGTCGTTCTTCAATACTAGGCGAACGGGAACCCTGCTCTCCTCACTTACCAACGACGTGCCTATACTTCAAGGCGCGTCAATGCAGATCAAGGACCTTGTAGCCGCGCCAATCACGATCGTGGTCTGCTTTGCACTGCTTTTTCGCACAAGCTGGAGGCTCACACTCGCGGCTGTGTTTGTGGTGCCCCTCATGGGCCTCGTTATTACGCGCATCGGTCGGCGAATTCGCAAGATACAGGAGGAGGTGCAGCGCAAACAGGCCGACATTACGAACATTGCCCAAGAGACCGTGGCAGGCGTAAGAATCATCAAGTCGTTCGCTGTAGAGAACCAGGAGACCGAGCGCTTCGAGGTGGAGAATCAAGGCGCGCTAGCCGCGGTAATGCGAGGCGTGCGCAAGACCGCGCAACTACGGCCCATTATTGAGTTTCTGGGCGCGACGGGAATGGCCATGGTGCTCTGGATTGGTGGCAGCGAGGTCATCCAGAATACTCGGCTGCAGGCAGCAGATCTGCCGCCGCTGAGCCGGCTCAACGCCGGCAGTCTGGGAATGTTTCTGTTCCTGCTGCAACAAATAGGCGCGTCGGTTCGGAGCCTCGGGCAGATAAACACCACCAGGCAACAGGCGCTAGCCGCGGCAGACCGCATCTTTGGAGAGGTGCTCGACCAGAGGACGGACGTGGTCGAGAAGCCCAACGCAATTGACCTGCCACCCATCGATGGCCGCGTTGTGTTCGACAGCGTGTCGTTCGGATACGCCTCGGATGCGCCGGTGCTCCAAGACGTGAGCTTCGAGGTGAAGCCCGGCGAGGTGCTGGCTCTCGTAGGCAAGAGCGGATCGGGCAAGAGCACGCTGGTAGACCTGATTCCCAGGTTCTATGATGCCACGCAGGGCCGCATTCTTATCGATGGGCACGACGTACGCGACGTTCGCCTCTCGTCGCTCCGCCGTCAGATCGGCATCGTCCCACAAGAGACGTGGCTCTTCGCCGGCACACTGCGAGATAACATCGCGTATGGCCGCCGAGACGCCACCGACGAAGACGTGCGGGCGGCTGCCTATGCAGCGAATGCGTACTTCATTGAGGCAATGCCGGACAAGTTCGACACCATCGTTGGTGAGCGCGGAGTTCGCCTTTCGGGAGGTGAAAGGCAGCGCATCGCTATCGCCAGGGCGATACTTATAAACCCAAAGCTGCTCATCCTGGACGAGGCGACGTCTTCGCTGGACGCATCCTCGGAAGCGCTGGTACAAGAGGCGCTCGAGCACTTGATGAGAGGACGGACCACCTTTGTGATAGCACACAGGCTCTCAACCATCGTCAGTGCCGACCGGATTCTGGTGGTGGAGAACGGACGGGTTGCCGAGACTGGAACGCACTCCGAGCTGCTCGCCAAGGGCGGACAATACGCGGCGCTCTACGACCAGCAGTTTCGCGTGGAACCAGCATAGTGACGGACCAGCCAGACGCAAGTCAATTGAAGGTTCGCCGCAAGGCTAAGGTCGTCGGTTTCGTTGTCTGGCTCGTCGCCAGATGCATTGGTCGAACCGTCCGTCTGAAACGGGAGGGGTTTGAGCGAATTGAGGCTATCTCGGAGCCGCACCAGGGCGGAATCGTGGTGAGCTGGCACGGCAGGAGCCTGCTAGGGGTCAACCTGCTGGGTCCGCTGCACTTCTGGGCGCTCGTGTCGTTGTCGAATGACGGCGAGATGCAGACCGCCATTCTGAGTCGGTTCGGATTCCGGATAAAGCGCGGATCGACTGGACGTGGAGGCATCCGCGCTGCGCTGGAACTGGCGCGAGTGGCGAAAGAAGGCGACGTGGTAGCGTTCACTCCCGACGGACCGCGCGGGCCCGTCGGGGTCGTGCAGCCCGGCGCCATCTTCCTCGCGCAGCAGTCCGGCAGGCCCATTCTGCCGATGGGCTTGAGCGCGAAGCCCCGCCTCTTCCTGAAGAGCTGGGACAGCTATATGATTCCATGCCCGTTCGCTCGCGGGGCGGCTGTTATCGGTAACCCGATCTTTGTGACGAGCGATGCCACCACCGAGGAAAAGGATCGGGTCGCTCTCCTCGTGGCGGACGCAATCAACGCATGCCAGAATCGTGCGGAGGAGTTGGTGGGCGCTTCGTCGCGCCGACAGATTGCCAGCTAGCAACATTCGCGCAGCAGGAATAGCCTCACCGCTCAGGAGACCAAGCAGATCCTAGCACTCTACAATCTCGCCCTTCTGCTCCTCAGCCCAGTCTGGCTGATCATCCTAGCGGCCCGCCTCATTACCGGCAAGTCGCGCGATGGTCTCGCCCAGCGGTTCGGCTTCTGCGCTCCTCTGATTCCTTCCAATACGCGACCTCGGCTCTGGGTGCATGCTGCCTCGGTGGGCGAGGTATCCGCCGCCGAGCCCATCCTCTCTGCCCTTAGGACCGCCCGCCCTGATGTGTGCATTGTCCTGAGCGTCGTAACGCCAGGAGGATATGAGGTCGCGGGCAAGATGATGGGCAAGATCATTGATGCTCGCCTCTATGCTCCGTTTGACCTCTGGCCGTGCGTATGGTCGGTTCGCCGGAGGATAAGGCCGGACGTTCTAGCGGTGATGGAGACGGAACTCTGGCCGAACCTCATTTCGGTGTGTACAGGCTTTGGCGCGAGAGCCGCGCTCGTGAACGGCAGAATCTCCGACCGGAGCCTGCCGCGATATCGGCGTATCAAAGCGCTAACCCGATGGACGCTGGGACATTTCACTCGGTTGCTGGCACAGAGCCAAACAGATTCTGACCGACTGCGCGAGCTTGGAGCTCCGCCAGAGCGCGTTGATGTGATCGGAAACTCCAAATTCGACCAGGTCCTCGAACGACTCCCAAGTGAGGAGGTATCTCGATTGAGGCAGTCCTTCGGCATATTAGCCAGCGACCCCGTAATGGTGGTGGGAAGCACTCGCACAGCCGAAGAGGAGAGGATCACCACGGAGGCCTACGTCCGGCTTCAGAATACTCATCCAAACCTCGTGCTCATCCACGCACCCAGGCACCCAGACCGAGCGCCCGAGCTCGAGGAGACGCTCAAGACTCTTGGCCTCGACCCGATTCGGCGCACGCGAATGGCGGACACGCTGCACGCGAAGCAGATCATCCTGGACACCTTCGGCGAATTGGCAAGCGTGTATGCGCTCGCCTCGTTTGCCGTGATTGGCAACAGTCTTGCTCCTCCTGGCGGCGGCCAGAACCCGCTGCAGGCAGCGGTCCAGTGCAAGCCGGTGTTCTATGGACCCCACATGCAGAACTTTCGGGACATCGCTGCAATGCTCGAGCGCGCCGGCCTATCGACCGTTGTGACCGGGATGGAAGAGCTTGTAGAACGGGCGACGTTCGTTCTGACGGACACAAACGACCCTGCGGATCGTGAACTCCGGACCGCCGGCCTCTTCAGCGCAAATGCCGGCGCGGCACGGAAGTATGCCGAGGCGCTAGCGGACATGCTGCCACCCCCGTAGGGACGACCCTTGTGGTCGCCATGTAATCTCACCTACCCGACCGCAACGCGCCTTGTTGGCGTTTCCGGCTGCAGGCCATTCAGCGTGTGCGTTTACGGCCCAGGACCAACGGCGGGCGGGGCAAGCCACGCAGCCCTACGCACGGCTTTGTAGAATCACACTGCGCGGACGTAGGGGCGACCCTCGTGGTCGCCGTTCCCACACCATTCTGAACCCGTCGCACTCTGTTGCCGTTTGCCGTTTCCGGCCGCAGGCCCTTCAGCCTAAGCGTTTACGGCCCAGGACCAACCGCGGGCGGGGCAAGCCCCGCAGCCCTACGCACGGCTTTGCAGAATCACTTCGCGCGGATGTAGGGGCGACCCTCGTGGTCGCCGTTCCCACACCAATCCGAACCCGTCGCACTCTGTTGCCGTTTGCCGTTTCCGGCCGCAGGCCCTTCAGCCTAAGCGTTTACGGCCCAGGACCAACCGCGGGCGGGGCAAGCC
>VFKD01000691.1 GCA_009885735.1 bacterium | reverse complement strand
TGAAGAACGGCAACGTGCTGATAGTCACAGGCAAAGTCCAGGAGATTTCGCCGGACAAGAAGGTTGTGTGGGAGCTAGGCGAACCTGCTGTGAAGTTTGCAGAGTCGGCGCAGCGACTGCCGAACGGCAACACGGTCGTCTCCGACCTTGGTCGAATGGCGATTCTGGAGTTTAACCCAAATGGCGACCTTGTTTGGCAGTTTGATGTGCCGAACTCGAACAACCGCCCCCATCCCACCATGCGCCAGATGAGGCGCCTGCCAAACGGCAACACGCTTATCTGCGCGAGCACGCTCGACGAGGTGTGGGAGGTCAACAAAGAAAAGCAGGTGGTTTGGAAGCACTCCGTGCCCTTCCCCTATCTCGCGACGCGCCTGAAGAATGGCAACACTCTGATCTCAAGCGGCGCTGGCTATGGAAGCAAGGCGGGTTACTTTCTGGTGGAGGTAAGCAAGCAAGGCAAGGAGGTTTGGAAGTACGGCGGTGAGGAGAGCCCGGCCGACCAGCATCTTAATTGGCCGTCCGGATTTGTCCGTATGGACACCGGGGAGACCTATATCTCTGAGGCCCTTTCTGCCTGCATCCGAGTGGTGTCGAAGGACAAGAAGACGCTACGCACGATCCGCAGCGAGCACGTGAAGCACCCCTGCACTCTCGTGGTAATCGACGAGTGAGGCTCGCACTAGCCATATTCGCACTGGTTGCCTCGCAAGCCGCGTGGAGCAAGAGTGCGATAGACATCTTTCCCGCCGAGGGCAGGCACAACCACGGGAGCTGCATCGTCGAGTGCCCGAACGGCGACCTGCTTGCCTGCTGGTATCGCGGCTCGGGCGAGCGACGTGCGGACGACTGCGAGATCGTTGGCGCTCGCCTGACAAAGGGCAGCAAGAAGTGGTCGAAGGTCTTCTCGATGGCTGATACGCCTGACTTGCCGGATACCAACCCTTGCATGATGGTTGACTCGCGAAAGCGGCTGCACCTCTATTGGCCGACCATTCTCGACAACAACTGGGAGAGCGCCCTGCTAAAGGTTCGCTCCGCCACGGACTTTGGCAAGGGCGACACTGCGCCGAAGTTCTCCGCAGCCGAGGTCATCCATCTCAAGCCAGGGACTGACTTCTCCGCAATCGTCCACCGTGAGCTCGACCCGGCATGGGCTCCAGTGGTGCGTGCGGCATCCTCATCCGGTGCGGGACTGCTCAGTGCCGCACGGGCAAAGCTCCTGGCAAGGGCAGACGACAAGCTCAGCACTCGTCTCGGGTGGATGCCGCGCGTGCATCCAACCGAACTGCCGGATGGTCGAATCCTCCTTCCGCTGTATTCCGACGGCTTCGACTTCTCGCTTATTGCGTTCAGCGACAACGCCGGGAAGAGCTGGAAATGCAGCGCCCCGATCGTCGGCGCGGGCAACGTCCAGCCCAGCATCGTGCGGCGCAAGAACGGCGATCTGGTGGCCTACTTCCGAGACAACGGGCGGGAGCCTGCGCGGGTCATCGTCAGCCTTAGCCTGGACCGGGGAGAGACCTGGTCGCGTCCGGCAGATACGGAGGTTACCGACACCGGCGCAGGAGTGGAGGCAATCGTTCTGCGCAGTGGGCGATGGCTGCTCGTCAACAACGATACCCACTTCGGCAGACACAGGCTTGCAATCTCCATCAGCGACAACGAGGGCGCGAGCTGGCCGCTCGTCTATTACGTCGAGAATTCCGCTCCGGGCAAAGGCTCCTTCTCATACCCGAGCTTCATTCAGAGCAGGAACGGTCAGATTCACCTCACGTATAGTGCGGGCGGACAAGGAACGGGTGAGACCATTCGCCACGTTACTCTCGCCGAGGAGGAGATAGTGAGCAGCGCCGTCCCACGGATTCCTCTAAAGCTGGGCGCAGAATCCATAGTCGCCTCCGAATTCGTCTACGAGCGTGCCCCATTTCCGTCGTGCCATGCCTCCACGATTGCGACGAACGGCAGCGAGGTCCTCGCCGCGTGGTTTGGAGGAACCGCCGAAAGCAATCCGGACGTGGGAATCTGGTTTGCGCGGCGAGGCGCCGCAGGTTGGTCGGCCCCGGTTGAACTAGCAAACGGCATCGAACCGGACGGCAAGCGCTACCCTTGTTGGAATCCGGTGTTGTTCCAAGCGCCTGCCGGACCGCTTCTGCTCTTCTACAAGGTCGGTCCAAATCCGCGCCAGTGGTGGGGAATGGTGATAAGATCGACGGATGGAGGGGGAACCTGGTCCAAGCCCACGCGCCTGCCGGACGGCATTCTGGGCCCGATCAAGAACAAACCAATCATCACAGCGACAGGCGACCTTCTGAGCCCATCCAGCACTGAGCACGACGGCTGGAGAACGCACACTGAGTGGTCGAGCGACCTCGGCGCCACGTGGCAGAAGTCACATGTCATTAACAAGGGTGACGACTTCGGAATCATCCAGCCGTCATTCTTAACCCTTGCCGACGGAAGGCTGCGCATGCTCTGCCGCAGCCGCCAAGGTGTGGCTGTTCAGAGCGACTCCTCCGACGGCGGTAAGACGTGGAGCACGCCGGTCCGGACACCTCTGCTGAACCCAAACTCCGGCCTAGACGCGGTGACGCTTAAGGACGGGCGGCATCTCCTCGTATACAACCCTGTCAAGGCGGGTCGCACGCCTTTGCGGGTGGCGCTGAGCACGGATGGAACTAATTGGCATGACGTGGTCACACTGGAAGATGAGCCGGGAGAGTACTCCTATCCGGCCATTCACGAAGCTGCGGACGGGGTGGTACACATCACCTACACTTGGAAGCGACTGAAGGTTCGATACGTCACCCTCGACACGCGACGGCTCGTGGTGGTCGACTAGTGGCGGCCGCCTCGTCTGCGCCATCCACCCGCTATTCGTGGACGGTCGTGTGCATGTTGTGGCTCATCTGCTTCCTCAACTACGCAGACCGCACTGCTATTTCGGCGGTATTGCCGGTGCTGAAGAAGGAGTACGGATTCTCGGCTACCGAACTCGGATTTATTAGCTCGGTCTTTGGGTTGGTCTACGCGCTCACGGCGCCGTTTGCCGGTCCCGTGGCAGATCGGTACTCAAGAAAGTTTATCATCCTGGGTGGCTTAGCCATCTGGAGCGCCATCACGGGTCTCACGGCGGCCTGCAAGTCGTTCTTGCAGTTCGTCTTTGTCCGCGGCGCCGAGGGACTTGGCGAGACGTTCTATTTCCCGGCCTCCATGTCGCTTGTGAGCGACTACCACGGACCGAAAACGCGATCACGCGCAATGAGCCTGCACCAAACTAGCGTCTATGCAGGAACGATAGGCGGGAGCGCGATCACCGGCTGGCTGGCGATGAAGACCGGCGATTGGCGAGTTCCGTTTGTCCTCTTCGCGGTCGCCGGCATCTTGCTCGGTGTCCTCTTGGCGCGCTTCATTCGCGAACCCGTGCGGGGAGAATCCGAACAGGGTGACGTGCCGAAGGTCTCCATGCGTGAGTTCCTCATAGGACTGCTCAGGACACCAACGGCGCTGATGCTCATCCTTGCTTTCCTAGGCGCGAACTCGGTAGCGCTCGTCTTCCTAACCTGGATGCCTACGTTTCTCAAGGAGAACTTCGGCCTGAACTTGGCGGCTGCGGGCCTAGGCGCCACGGTGTACATCCAGCTCGCCTCCATGGCAGGTGCAGCCATAGGCGGCGTGCTTGCAGACAAGGCGAGAAGCAAGATGCCGGGCGGCAGAATCCTCATTCAGGCATGCGGACTGGCGATCGGCGCTCCGTTCATCCTGGCATGTGGATTCACGAAGGACCTTTGGGTGTTGGTTGGAGCCATGACGGTCTTCGGGCTGGGAAAGGGCCTCTACGACAGCAATATCTGGGCTTCGCTCTACGACTGCATTCCGACATCTCGTCGAGCCTCCGCAGTGGGAGTGATGAACATGGTTGGATGGACCGGCGGCAGCGTGGCAACGGTCCTAGTTGGCGTTGCGGTAGATTCCGGCGCCACGATGGGCGCGGCGATCGCCTCTACTGCCGGTATCTACGTTGTCTCCTGCGCGGTGCTCCTCGTAGGGGCGTTTCGCTTTGCTCCAAGGGATATTGCGTGGGTGCCGGACTAGTCGCGCCTGCTTGCTCTCAGCCTCTCTACGATGCTCCGAAGCTCATATGCAGTGGTCTCCAGCTCCTCCCACGTGGTAGCGCGGCCAAGACTGAACCTCAGCCCTCCTGAAGCCTGGTTGGTTGAAAACCCGAGCGCTTTGAGCACGTGGCTCGGCTCAATCGAGCCGGACGAGCACGCGCTGCCGGATGAGGCGCAGATTCCCTTGCGATCCAGGCTCATCAGAAGCGCTGCGCCATCTACTCCTGCAATAATCAGGGTGACGATGTTCGGAAGCCGCTTGGAGTTTGTGCCTACTATCGTCACACCGGGAATGATCTCGGTGGCGAGAGCCTCAAACCGCTCACGCAGGCTTGTGACAGCCGCTTTCGCATCCTCCCGCATTGCCGAGAGCAGCCGTACCGCTGCTCCGAACCCCACGATTGCAGCCGCATTTTCGGTGCCTGCTCGCCTCTCCCGCTCCTGCGCGCCACCGCGTATCAGCGCTTTGAGCGGCACCCCTGATCGCGAGTAGAGCGCCCCGGCTCCCTTGGGACCGTATACCTTGTGAGCCGAGATGCTCAGCAGATCGCAGCCGATGCCGGCCACGTTGATAGGCAGATAGCCGAACGATTGCACCGCATCCATGTGGAACAGCGCGCCAGCCTC
>VFKD01000446.1 GCA_009885735.1 bacterium | reverse complement strand
GCGATGGTGGACGGAACTTGGGAGCTTCAGGTGAAGGGCGGCAAAGCCACTCTTGTGATCGACACTCCGGGCATTCGTGGCAGACTTGCAGGCAGCAAGTTCACCACCGTAGCGGGTTCGGCAATAGAGACCCGCGTGGCGGCAAGGTAGCCGGGTACAATCCGAATCTGCCGTTCTCCACGCAGGCAAAGGATGCGAATGGCCCTTCTAGAACAGCTCCCTCCAGACCTCAAGAGCATTGAATCAACCTCCGGCGCCGAGCAGAGTGGCGTGCTGCGACTGCCGGTGGTGTTTACAGCGGACATTGGCCCAGACGGCCTCTTCGGCTGCGAGTATCTAGTTCTGTGGCCCGAGATGCTGGAGGTCTATTCCCCAGGGGCATCGGGGGCGCCAACCAAGCGAGTTTCGGTCGCAATCGCCGACATTCAGGAAGCTCGCGCTGAGCTCTATGTGGGCAACGGGCGTATCGAGGTAAAGACGCTTAGCAGCCTGATCCCGCTCGTCCGACACACTCAAGCCGTTGTGGCAGATGCCAACACCATCGTGCGCCGCATCAATGCATTGGTCAAGGGCGAGGACGCAGTCATCACCGCACCGAAGGCGACTGCAACGCGCTGTGCGCGATGCAAACGTGCCCTTCCGGAGGACTCCGAGACCTGCCCGGCCTGTACCGACAAGCGAGCGGTGCTCACTCGCCTGTTTCAGTTCCTCAAACCCTACAAGAGCAAAGTCTTCTATGGCCTCGTAGTTCTCTTTGCTGTTAGCTTGACGGAGCTGGCGCCTCCTTACCTGGGCGGGCTAATCGTGGATGTGCTTGTGAACCAGCGGGCCAATCCTGCGAGCGCGATGCAGGCCATTGGGCTCATAGTTGGGATGCTTGCTCTCATTCGTGTTGCTGCATCCGCCCTGCAGTATGCTCAGCGCAGGCTGAATTCCTGGATAGGCGCGCGCACGCTTATGGACATTCGCATCGCGCTCTTCCACAAGTTCAGCGAGCTTTCGCTGGGCTACTACGACAAGCGAAGCACAGGCAGCGTGATGTCGCGCATCACCAACGATGCAGATAACCTGTGGGACTTCCTGATGGACGGCGCGCCGTGGCTGGTCTCAAACATCCTCACTCTCACGTTCACGAGCCTCGTTCTCTTCAGGCTCAACGCCACTCTTGCGGCAATGCTCCTCCTTCCCGCTCCATTCATCTTCCTGCTCACCAAGTGGTTCATGCCTCGGGCCCGCGAGCGCTTCCGCACGGTGTGGCACCGCATCAGCAAGATGTATGCGTCGCTCAACAGCTCGCTCACCGGCATGCGGGTGATCAAGGCTTTCGCACAGGAAGAGCGCGAGCGGGCCAAGTTCGACGAGCGCAACCACAAGGTGTTTGAGGCGAGCTTCGCGGCAAATGCGATGTGGGCGGTCTACTTCCCGATCTTGGGACTGCTTATGGGGCTCGGGGCGTTCATCGTGTGGCTCGTGGGAGGCTACCAGGTGCTGCACGGCACGATGACACTGGGCACGCTAACCGCCTTCAGCGGCTACCTGATGC
>VFKD01000431.1 GCA_009885735.1 bacterium | reverse complement strand
CGCTATAAGGGCAACGCCACCTACGGGATGTCGAACAGATTCCTCAAGCGCCCATTCAAATTGGACATCAACCGACACGATGACAAGGCCCGGTTTCATGGATTGAAGACCATTACCCTCAATTGTGGGGTGTTCGATCCGTCCAAATGCCGTGAGACGCTTGCATACTCCATCTATCGGACCGCGGGCGTGCCCACACCGCGCACCGCGCTGGCTGAAGTCTCGATCACCGTACCGGAAAAGTACGAGCGGGAGCTTCTCGGCGTCTACACCCTAATTGAGGAAGTAGACAAGAGCTTCCTGAAGTCTCATTTCAACAACAACGCGGGCCTCCTAATGAAGCCGGAGCGCATACCTGGACTGGTCTTTCTGGGAGAAGACTGGGAGCGCTACAAGGAGACTTACCGGCCAAATCGTGACGCGACTGCTGCGGAGCAGAAGCGCGTAATCGACTTTACGAGGGTCATCAACGGCGCGCCCGATGCGCAGTTCAGCAGCGAGATCGAGAAATATCTCGACGTGGATGCATTTCTTAGGTTCATTGCAGTCACCGCGATCACTTCGAACCTCGACGGGGTTCATAGTGGACACAACTACTACCTGTATCTGAATCCCGCAACGAACAGGTTCCACTTCATTCCGTGGGATCTAGATGTCTCCCTTGGCGCCTTTCCATTTCTGGGTGAAAAGGAGTTGGCAAACCTAAGCCTAGTCAAACCCTATCCCGGACAGAGCAAGCTGACAGAAAGGCTTTTGAGCGTAAAGGCGTATGATGCCGGATATCGGCGCATTTTGAAAGAGCTGGCGCCGGTCTGCTTCGCCAAGGAGAAGCTCTTGGCCCAACTCGACACGTTGGAGAAGACTGTGAAACCGCTTGTTGCGAGGGAGAGTGCGGCGGTTGCAGCGCGGAGAGAGAACCCGCCCATCGGGAACGACCCAACACGCGGCACTGGTCCGTTAGGGCATGCCGTACCCAACCTTCGCACCTACATTGAACAACGCACACAGTCCATAGCGGCGCAGAATGCCAGATCGAGCAATGGGTTCATACCCACAGCCATGGGAATGCCCGCCGGAATGATCCCACCGGAAATGCGTCGGAAGATCGCCGAGGCGCTTGGTCCACCCTTTCTCGTATTCCATCCAAAGTTACAGAGCGAGTTGGACCTCTCGGGAGACCAGAAGGGGAAGCTCGACAAGCGGTTCATGGAGACAATTAGGACTGCCATGCCGTTTTTCGAACAACTGGGCAACCTGAAACCTGAAGAGGGAGCACAGAAGCGCCAGGAATTTATCGAGCAGGCCCAGCAGTCCCTCAACAGCTTCTTGCGAGGGCTCATGCAGCCGGAACAGATGAAGCGCCTGCATCAAGTCATGCTGCAGCGCGAGGGGATTTTCGCGCTGGGCAATCCAGAGATCATGCAGCAGCTCAAGTTGACAGACAGTCAAAGGCAGCAGTTCTTCGAAGTTGTTCAGGAGATGCAGAGAAAGTCACAAGCACTGGCCGAGATGCTGCAGAATGGCGGAAAGCCCGAGGAGTTCGGTTCGCGGATGCAGGCACTCCGGAGGGAGCACGAGGCACGAGTAGAATCCCTCTTGACGACCATACAGAAACGGGTCTGGCAGGAACTGCTGGGCAGGCGGGTTGAACTGGGCAGCAATTAGTTTGGGCATCGGGGCCGGAGACATCTTCACAGCAGCCGATGCGAGAATCAAGTTGAAGCGCATTTAGCAAGGAACCAGCCCACGCTTGACGTACGCTAGGGGTACTAGGCTTGACCGTCGTTGGCATTGGTCCTGTTGATGCAGAGGCAGACCAGAAGGGCGGCAATGCTCTTGGCATCGCATATCCGCCCGTCCAGAATCATCGACTGCACGTCGGCAGTCGGTACGGCTACCACCTCGATCTGCTCATCTATTTCGTTTGCTTGCGCCGTTTCCACCAGGTTCGTTGCGCGATAGGCGTGAAGCACTTCGTCGGAGTAGCCAGGGGCTAGGTACTGGCTGAAGAGCCGTGTGAGGGTGCCTGCCTGATAGCCGATCTCTTCCTCAAGCTCACGCGCAGCGCAAGCATCTAGGTCCTCGCCTCGCTCAAGGGTCCCCGCGGGAATCTCCAGAAGTTGCTTGCCCACCGCGATGCGATACTGGCGTACCATCAGGACCGTCGCCGCGTCGAGGAACGGCACGATCGCCACGGCTCCTCGGTGCTCGACGATCTCCTTCGTGTAGGACTCGCCGTTGCTCAGACGAATCGTATCTATGCGAAGGGTCACGACCTTTCCACGATAGGCAACTTCGGATGACACGACACATCGATCAGTTGACATTGCGGTCAGTCGCCCACGGTGTCGGGAGAATCTGATATCTCGTCAAGGCATCCATTGAACCATTGGCCCGCAAGGAGCCCCGCCGAGGCCGCGGCAAGGAAGAAAGTGCGGTCCTCATCCATGCTTCGCCCCATGGTCTCATACCTCACGCCCACGCTTTGGAGCGCCTCAAGAGCAGTATCTGCATCCATCGCCACGAACTCGTGCTGCATCGGCATATCGGCATATTCCGCCGCCGCCTGCTGAAAGTGCTCATCCTCTTCTGGAACTCGCGGAATAGGAATAAGCACCGGACAGAGCACCACACGCTCCAGCACGGTGCGGGTGTGGTAGCTGAGGCCCCGGTGACGCTCACGCGAGTCGGCAAAGCTCATGCGCACGACGGCGATTGCAGTGCCGTCGAGCGCGGAGGCAGCATTAAGCGCGATACCCTGGTCGATACCCGAGAACCCCAGCGGCGTGCCGGTACCGGCGCTGCCGGGTCCCTGAGACACAACGATCACATCGGCCTGACCCGCCGTGCGTGCCACTGCCAGACCTGAGTAGAGATTGATCGCTTCGAAGTCGCCGCCGTGCGCTTGCCCGCACGTCACCGTTGCATCCACGAGTCCCTCGCGCTTAAGCTCGTCCACGATGCGGCTGAAGCTGATCGGCAAGGCTGCGCCGTCGGTCATCACATAGACCACGCGCGCGCGCCCCTGGGTTTCCCATTTCACAGCGGCCGCAACAGCGCCTATCTGGCTGTGGAGTTCAGCGCAAACAACCGGCGTCTCCTCTAGGGAGCGAAAGTCTCGAAGCGCCTCATGATAGGGGCTCTCCGGGGCCTCGGCGCAAAGAACGGGATGCTGCAGAGGGGTGTATCGCAGCTTTATGATGTGCCCCGGAGCAGACGACTCCGCTCGGCATGGCCGAATGTCACAGACAAAGTCCACCCCGCCGGTGCCCAGTTTCATCTCCACCGCGCAGGTGTTGAGCAGCACCTCGTCTCCGACCACGAGTCGTCCGGTGAGGGCAGGGTAGGCAATTGCGAGGCGCAACCCTTGGTCCGTTTGGACCTCGGCCTCCTGCAGACTGTAAGTGTCGCGAATAAGCGAGGTTACGGTGCCGGACAGTCTATTCTGAAGTCGCACGAACGGGCTATCCCACTTCCTTCGCAGCGGCGCATCGTGCAATCTCAACGACCCATTCCGCGGTGCGCACGAGGTCGGAGATGGCAATGCACTCCTCGTGCGTGTGAATATTTCGCATGCCGGTACCCAGCACACATGTGGGCAGTCCGCGAGCATTCAAGACGTTCGCATCGCTCCCGCCACCGGCTTCGCGGAGCGAGGTATCGAGACCAATAGCACGCGCAGCCTGCTGTGCGACGCCAATAACCGGATGGTCGGCATCTAGGCAATACGTGTCGTATTGATGCTTGATGACAATCTCGGCCTTCGCGCCGAAGTCCTGTGCAGCAGCATTGAAACACTCGACCATGTGCTGAACTTGTGCGTGTAGCTTAGCCGAATCCCTGCTTCTTGCTTCCGCTCTTATTCTCACTTCGGGGCACACAATGTTGGTTGCGTTCCCTCCGGAGATGACGCCCACATTCGCAGTGGTCTCGAAGTCCAGACGTCCGAGCTTCATTCGTTCTATGGCGCTCGCGGCCACCTGAATAGCGGAGATGCCGCGTTCCGGCTCGAATCCAGCGTGCGCAGGACGTCCGACAATGGTAACCTCCATAGAATCCTGATCTGGAGCGGTGTTGACCACGTTGCCGACTGGCGGCCCCGTGTCCAGCACATACCCGCTCCGGGCGCGCACAAGGCCAAGGTCGAGATGCTTGGCGCCCAACAGCCCAATCTCCTCGGAAACCGTGAGGAGCAGTTGAATCTCCGGTCGAGGGATGCTGCACTCTTGCAGTACCCGCATCGCTTCTATGATCGGCGCCATTCCGCCCTTGTCGTCCGCGCCGAGGATCGAGGTTCCATCCGTCCTGATGATGCCGGCCTCAATTCGTATCTGTACGTCGGGGTTCGGTTCAACCGTGTCGAAGTGCGCCGAGAAGAAGATTGGCGCGGCTCCGAGTACGGTGCCCTGCATCGTCGCGATGAGGTTGCCGCAGTCGCCGCCGGTCATCTCGTGCGCGGCGTCCCGCACGCATGTGAGACCCATGGCTTCAAGTTCTGCCTGAACTAGGTCCACAAGGATGCGCTCGCGGCGTGGAGGCGTGTTCACGCGACAAAGACTCAGAAAGTGCTCCACGAGCCTAGATTCGTTAACCACTGGCGCCCTCGCGATGATTGACACTGGCTAGCGAGTTCTCGTAACTTTGGTTAGGCCGCGCGGACTGTCTGGATCGGCCCCTCGGAGCTTCGAAAGGTGGTAGGCGAATAGCTGACCTGGAATGATGCTCACCAGCGGACTCACGAGCTCGTGTGGCGCTTGTGGCGTGGGTATCGGCACTACGCCGAGGCCTAGCATCTCGGGCGCCGAGGCGAACACCACCATCTCGCCGGCTCTGTCGCGGATGCGCATCGCAAGGTCCAGCATGGAGGCGTAGGCACGGCCGTCGGGTGCGTAGACGAAGCACGGAAAGCCCTGGTCCACCATAGCGATTGGGCCGTGCTGGAAGTCCGCTCCAGAATAGGGCTTCGCCACCACGTAGCTGGTCTCGGTCATCTTGAGAGCAGACTCCAAGGCGGTAGCCTGGTTCACTCCCCGAGCAAGTACGGCGCACTCCTGCATGTAACGGAACCTCAATACTGCTTCCGGCATCGCATCGTCGGCTATAAGGGCTGCGCGCATGGCATCTGGAGTTCTGTCTAGGAAGTCCAAAAGTGCGCGAGAATCTGCCACATGACCAACCAACAACGCAACCACTGCAAGCGCCGTTGTGTAGGTCTTGGTTGCGGCTACCGCCTTCTCCTTGCCGGCATGGCAAAGCAGTGTGAAGTCGCTCACCGAGGTGATCGGCGAGTCCGCACTGTTCGTGATGCACGCCGTGAGCGCGCCGCCGGCACGAGCAGACGAGAGGACCTGCACCACGTCGGTGCCCTCGCCGGACTGGGATATGCCCATGACAAGCGTGTTGTGCCATCGAAGCTGCGCGTCATACAGTGTGCAAACCGAGGGAGCCGCGAGCGCCACCGGCATACCAGCGACTATCTCGAACAGATACTTCGCATACGTCGCCGCATTGTCCGATGTGCCCCGAGCGGCGATGACCACGAAACGTATGTCGCGGTCCACCATGGCCGCAGCCAGTGCCGCGGCGCCTGTGCGTTCGGACGCAACCGCTCGCTCCACCCAATCCGGCTGTTCCCTAATCTCGTCAAGCATGAACGACATGTTCGCTCGATTACCCTTTGATTTCTCTCAAATCAGATCTCTTTACAATCACGCAGCCACAATTTCGTAGGGACGCTGCTTGCTGCGTCCAACTTTCGCAAATTATCTAGGCTAGCACCGGTCTAGCGCCCAGAACCACCCTCGGGCGGTCGGAAACAGGGCTTGTATAAACATGCGCGTCTCCGGGTCCAGTCGATACGAGCACGAATCGTAACCCATTAGGAGAGACACAAGGTCACTCTGGCCTATCATCGCAGGAGTCTCCTCCGGCACCATCGCTCTGACCTGCAGCGATGTATCGGATACGGTCAATGCCGCTGGGCCGTAGGGAGTGCTTACCGCCAACTGACCTGCCGGCGATCCTGCCCGTCTCCATCTGTCTGTAAGTTCCGGCGCAATGCCCCGCAAGAGTGCATCAGAATTCAATAGACGCACCATGAGCGACGTATCGCAGCCAGCCTGCACCGACCCGAGGCACTTCTCTGCGATGCTCGGCAGCGGATAGCCTCCCGGCAAATGGAGGGAGAGCCTCGCAACTCCATCCCCGGCACAGCCGGTGGATATCGTACAGCATAGCGTTCGCATAGCCTCTTCATGCCCCGGAAGTGTACACAGCTCCACAATGTCGGCGCAATCCTCCCGACGCCTCGCCACCGCATACCCTATCACCTCGTCACCCGCTGCGGCAACCAACGCCTGCGATGTGAATCCTCCGCCATCCCAGCGAATCCACTCTCGCCAGTATGCGCTGGAGCGCACGACCGCCAGTGGCCTGCCTAGATTGTACCGCGCGTAGATGGCCTCGATAGGTGCGAAGTCGGATACTGATGCTTTTCGCACCAAGTAGGTATCACTCTTGACGCAGACTTCCTCGCGTGGGGGCCCTTCAAAGTGTGTCATGGGACAGGCGGTGTAGCCCAGTCTGCCATAGAAGTGATGACGATCCGAGAAGAGTATTGAGAGATCGAATGTGTCTGCCTCCATTACTTTGAGGCACTGCTGTACGCATTCGTTCGCATATCCTCTGCCCCGATAGTCCGCAACGGTGGCCACATTCGCAAGGCATCCCACCGTCAGGGTCATGTCCCCGCATGAAACTGTGCGCCGAACGATCATCGCGCTCGCTACGACCTGGCCATCCACACTGCTTACGCGACAGTACTCTGGAATGAACTCAGCGTCCCCTCGAAGATACCGCTCGAAGTAACCCGGAGCAGCGTTTGGCCACGTGCAGTGCCACAGCTCAATGCACTGGCCCACCTCGTCCGGGTGAATTGCCCGAGTATGCTCAGATGTCATGGGCTCTCAACGGTCGTCGACAGATAGAGGTCCTTGATTTCACTGTGCAACGGCTCGTCCTCTGCTATGCCGCACACGTCCGCCAGAACGGCCTCTAGCCCATCAGCCGCTATTCGCGTCTGAAGCTGCAGAGAAGATGGGTCGGCGCTCGATGAGAAGCGAAGGGCCGAAGCGATAACCCTGGCCAGGGGCGCCGTCTTGCTGCCCTGCGATTCGCACAGCCTTGCCGCGCCCACGAGACGGTCTTGTGGAGCCAGTTTCCGAATAGGATCTCGAGCTAGGCGAAAACAGGTGTCCCCAAGGTCTTTGTTTTCGAAGCGCTCCAGCAACTGTGCAACGTGGGCCGCCTGGTCCTCGAAGCCGTACTTTCGCACCAGGGCTTGGCCGCACTCAGAGAGGGCTGACTCCAATACGGGTCTCACACGTGCGTCGGTCAGCGCATCATAACCATACTCGATTCCGTATTCAAATCCGAGGTAGCCCAGAGCGGCGTGCGCGCAGTTGTGCGTATACAGTTTGCGGGCCTCGTGCGCTGCAAAGTGTGCGACTGGCTCGAAGCCGACGATCTTCGGCAGCTCCCCAACCACCACCGCAGCATCGACCGGCAGCCGCTTGTAGGCCTCCGCGCGCACCTCCAGCAGGTCTGCGGCGCGCTGCTCGGCGGTAGGAATTGGCACCATACGGGAGACCACCGCCTGCACAAATCCCACGTTGACGCTCAGATAGTGAACCTGTTCGGATGTTAGGTGCCCACAGACCAGCGATCGCAGGTGTTCGCCGGCACCCGCCAGATTCTCGCAGATGATGATGTTGAGAGGTGGCGCATCGATCTCCATGCGGCGCACAACGCCTGCCGCGATCACGGGCGCAATGTGCTTCAGTGCGTTCGCCCCGACGGCCGTTGACGCGATAAGGCAGTGGCTGAGCGCCTCGACAACTTCGTTTTGGCTGCCGCCGTGAACTGCGCGGACATTGCGAATCAGGATGTCTTCTGTCTTGGTCCCCACGATTCGCAGTAGATACGAACCCCGTGCATTGAGCGCATCCACCATGTCTGTGTCTACGTCCACGAACACGGTGGCCAGATTACTCTCGAAGTAGAGCTGGCCTAGGAATCCGCGGCCTATGTTGCCCGCGCCGAAGTGGACTGCGGTCGGGATCTTCGTCATCATGGGTTCGGCAGCCGGAATGCTTGCGGCAGGAGGTTAACGAGCGTTGCCTTCTCCACTTCTCCCGCAGCGTCCGCCATCAACACCTGCATATCGCCTGCGCCAAACTCCGCGAGCCATTGTAGGCAGGCGCCGCATGGCCTCGCAGCCGGCGATGCGGCCGCGACCAATGCCAAGGCAAGAACCTGCTTTGAGCCGTGGAGCACAGCCGCCGCTACCGCGGCGCGCTCAGCGCAGAGAGAGAGCCCATAAGAGGCGTTCTCAACGTTGCATCCAGTGTAGACTCGTCCGTCATCGCATACAACCGCCGCACCCACTTTGAACTGGCTGTAAGGAGCATAGGCGTTGGTTCGCGCGCGACTTGCTGCTTCAACTAGGGCGGCCACCTCCTTCGGGCTAAGCGTGCGCCTCACTGCTTGAACTCTACCACGGTAGCGCCGTCGCCTCCCTCGCTCTCATCTCCAAGACGATATCCTCCGACCACCGGGTGTACCTTCAGAAAGTCCCATACAAATCTGCGAAGGGCCCCGGTGCCCTTGCCGTGAATGATCCTTGCGCTGCCAATTCCGGCCACATACGCATCGTCCAGATACTTCTCGAGTAGTGGTTCCGCCTCATCAACGCGCATGGCTCGGAGGATAATCTCCGGAGCGATGTGGATGGCTTTGCGCATGGAAAGGTCGCTCGCAGCGCTCGAACGCTTTGGTTTGGCCTCCGCCGGTGCAGTGGACGGGCGGAGAACGTTGAGAGGAAGCGTGGCGCGCATTGCCCCTATCTGAACTGCAGCCTCGCCCGAGGTTGGGTCCGCGAGGAGCACACCGTCCGCGCCGAGTGTCACTATTCGCACGCGATCTCCCTTCTTGAACCCATATCCACCCGCGGGGACCTCAATCGCCTCGGGCGCTTCTGGAGCGTCAAACTCTGTGGCCACTTCGCTTCGCAGCTCGGCCAGCCCGCGACGTGCCGTCGTGCCTTTGCGCGAGCCGCGGTTCATCTTGCGCAGCTCATCTAGGATATTCTCGGCCTTCTCGGTGGCTCTCCTGAGTACAGCGCGCGCCTCGGTCTCGGCATCGCGACGGACTGTTCGCTGCACATCCGCCACCTCGCCCACCCGCCGTTCATACTCGGTCCGCGCCGCGTTCGCCTCTTCCTTGGCCTCGTGGGCTTGCCGCTCCATCTCGTACGTGCGCCCGCGGCTCGCCTCTATCTGCTGCAGGAGCTCCGCAGTGTCCTTGTCTCGCGCCGAAAGGTTCGCTCGCGCCTCGTCGACGATGTCCGACTCAAGTCCAAGGCGGCCGGCGATATAGAATGCGTGCGAGCTTCCCGGGACTCCCTGCAGTACCCGGTAGGTGGGACGCAGCGTCTCGCGATCGAACTCCACGGCGGCATTCTCAACTCCAGGGGTAGCGTAGGCAAACTCCTTCAGCTCTCCGTAGTGTGTCGTAGCCACCACCCGCGCGCCCCTCGCCCTCATTGCATTGAGGAGGGCTTTGGCGAGGGCGGCGCCCTCTGCTGGGTCGGTGCCCGCGCCTATCTCATCGAGCAGAATGAGCGAGTTGGTCCCTAGCGACTTCAGTATTGAAACGATGTGGGTTAGGTGAGCCGAGAAGGTGGAGAGCGACTGGCGAATGTCCTGTTCGTCGCCGATGTCTGCAAATACCTGGTCGAACAGCGCGATCTCGGTGGTCTCGTCCGCCGGAACCTGTAGGCCGCACTCCACCATCAAGCAAAAGAGCCCAATGGTCTTGATCGCCACTGTCTTGCCACCGGTGTTTGGACCCGTGATGAGAAGCGTCTGGAAATCGCCTCCGACTTCGATGTCAATTGGAACCACATTTCCTGCCAGCAGAGGATGACGAGCGCGAACGAGTCGCACTTTTCCAAGCCGATTGGTGACGGGCTCCACCGAATGCATCTCACCCGCGAGCAGCGCTTTCGCATTAGCAAGGTCAAGGTTCGCAGCCATGGCGAGCATGGTTCGCAAATCGTCGGCCGACGCGGCCACGAGCCCAGACAGACGAGCAAGAATGCGCGCAATCTCCTGCTCCTCCTTGATCGCGAGTTCCTTAATCTCGTTGCCAAGCTCCACGCAGCTTCCGGGCTCGATAAACACCGTCGCCCCGCTCGCAGAGGCATCGTGTACTATTCCGGGCACCTGTGATCGGTGTTCGGACTTCACGGGCAGGCAGTAGCGATCCTCGCGGACAGTAACCAGATTCTCCTGCAAAGCCGTTTTGAGCTTGTCGGAGCCCAGCATGCGGTTCAAGCGGTCCATCAGTCGGCCATGCGAGATGCGTTTCTGGTCGCGCGTGCGCGCCAGTTCGGCGCTCGCCGAATCTCGAATGTCTCCGTTCTCTGCGATGCACTGCTCGATCTGCGTGTCGAGCCCTGGAAGTGGGGGAATGTTGCCCGCAATCTCGGCCAGGAGCGGGCAGCGTTCGGCGCTGCGCAGAAGCACGGTCCTGAGTCGGCGTCCGCTCGCCACGGTCTGCGCAATATCGAGCAGGTCCACCGGTAGGAGAGTCTGCTCGATTGAGGCCCGAGTCACCGCCTCGCGAATGTCTCGCAGGCCCCCCAGAGGCATACCCGACTCCATATCCAGGAGGTGACGAGCCTCGCGAGTCTCCTGAAGCCTCCTCGAGACGATCTCGGGGTAAGTAGAAGGGACGAGATCAAGCGCGGCCTCGCGGCCAAGTGAGTTTGACGCATGAGCCGCTAGGCGCTCAAGGACCCTGGGAAACTCTAGGACCTTCAGGGTGTGGGCGTCCAATGGGTGTGCTCTCGGGGTTGCAGTGAGTGTGTGAATGGACCTGTGTGCGACAGTTGAATTGTAGCACGCGAGAGGGTCGGCGTCAAATTCCGGCGAGGATTCTGCTGAATGGGTAGGCTAGGGAAACGCCAGCCGCTAGGGGTGCCAGACGATGTATAATGTCGATACAGAACGCGAGAGGAGCTAGATACATCCATGCGCGCCATAACAGCACCACGCACACAGGATACAGTCGATACCGGTTGGGAGCGCAAGCTCTGGACCGTCGATGAGTATCACACTTTCGCCGACCGGGGCCTGCTCAAGCCCGAGGACCGCATTGAGCTGATACGAGGAGAGCTTATTCACAGGATGACCCAATACAGCCCTCATGCTACGGCGATTGTCCTGATCGACCATGCGCTTAGAAGCGTGCTCAAGGATGGCTGCATGCTGCGGTCACAGCTCCCCATCACCCTCGCGCCGCACAGCGAGCCGGAACCGGATGTCGCCGTTGTGCGCGGCGGCCTGCGTGACTACGAGGATCATCATCCCGAACCTCAGGACGTGCTGCTCGTGATCGAGGT
>VFKD01000300.1 GCA_009885735.1 bacterium | reverse complement strand
TACGTGGGCCCTGCAACGGGCTTTACGCTGGGTGGTCACGGCGCCAAGATTCTCTTCTTCCACCTGCCATGCGCCTGGCTGGCTTCATTGGCCTTCGTGGTCGGCGGTTTCCAAGCGGCGCAATACCTTGCTCACATCAAGGGTGCGCGAACTCCCGGGGCCACCGAGCGCAGATCTCGGCGCCGAGTACTTCTCATCGCATCTATTGCAATATTCGTCGGGCTCGCCGTTGTCGGCATGCTTCGATGGAGGTGGGCGAGCTACCTTCTGGTGTTCAACTGGCTTGGCGTGCTTGGCTGGACCTATTGGCGGCCCGCGCCGGATGCGGACTTTCGATGCGCCGCCACGCAGGAGTTGGGCATGCTGTTCGCGATCTTAACCACGGTTACGGGAAGCATCTTCTCGAAGAACGAGTGGGGCCTCTACTGGAGCTGGGATCCTCGGCAGACCACCATCGTGGCGGTAATGCTCATCTTTGCAGCCTACCTGCTGCTTCGCGGCTCTGTGGCGGACCCGGAGACACGCGCTCGGCTATGCACCAGCTATGCGCTCATCGCCGCAGTTCCAGGCATCTTCCTTATCTGGGTGCTCCCCAGGCTCATGGCGGCCTCGTCTCTCCACCCAGGTCAGGCGGTGATAGGCGGCCAGTTAAGCCCAAACTTCCGCATGGTGCTCTATGGCCTTGCCCTTCCGGCGTTCCTGATGACTTATGCATGGCTTCATCAGCTACGGCTGAGGCTCTTCGTGCAGGAAACAGTATCCGCGCATGCAGACAGTGTTGTACAATAACACGTATGTTGTTGTAAGGGGTCAAACCAAATGGACATGAAAATGCTGCCGCTGGTGGTTGTTCCGCTGGTGGTGTGGGCCGGGATGTTTTTCTATATGTTGGCGATCGACCGCAAGTTGGCCCGCCTGGAGGCCCAGCGGGTGAGGCAGGACGACCTATGAAGCCCGCATACTGGATGGCATTGATTGTGCTTGTCGCGTCTGTTGCCGCCACGGTGCTGAGCTTTAGTTCGGCCGTTGCGAACACGGTCTCCGTGAAGCAGGCGCTCGCTGCAGTTCCCGGCAAGACGATACAGGTGGCAGGCAAGATTTTGAAGGAGAGCGTTTCGTACGATGCAGTGAAGGGAATGCTCAAGTTTGACATTGTCTGCCGACAGGATAACGTCACGAAGATGACGATTCTCTACAACCAGCCCAAGCCCGAGAACTTCGACACTGCTATCGACGCGGCGGGTGTGGGCACTGTGAAGGGCGGCGTGCTTATTGCGAAGAACCTGCTCATCAAGTGTCCTTCCAAGTACAACGACGAGAAGGCCAAGAGCTAGGGGCCGGTTGAACGCGGCTGAGGTTTGTGCCGCGCAGTTAATGTCAGATATCAATGCAGTTACCGGGTGGGGCAAGCCCCACGCCCTACGCACGCTCGAATCATTTAGGCGTAGGGTGCAGGGCTCGCCCTGCCCGATTTAGCCCTTGCGTCCGACATCCGTTGGGCATGTGACGTACCGTTTGATGGGAGTTGAAGAGTGAAGATGGATCCTGGTCACACCCTCACAATAGCGGGGCTCGTCCTTTCAGTCCTGTCAATTGTCCTCTATCTCGTGTCGCTTCGGGGCAGCCGCAAGGTGCTTTGGGCGGCGCGGGGCGCCTTCGCGCTCACCGCAGTGGCGGCCATAGGTTGCTTTGGCCGCATGATGTGGCTGATGGTGGGGCATCACTTCCAGCACGAGTATGTGTTCGACTACTCCTCGGCGGACCTGGGCAAGGCGGCGGACTTCAGTCGTTTCTTTGTCTATGCCGCCACCTGGGCCGGGCAGGAGGGCAGCTTCCTGCTCTGGGCGATGTGGACCGCCGTCATCGGCGGCCTGGTAGCCTGGAAGGCGGGCAAGTGGGAGAACCGCGTGATGCCGTTCTACATCTCGGTGCTCACATTCCTTTTTGCAATCTTAATCTGGCTCGACCCCTATCGGCTGCTGCCGCGCGGCGGGCCGAACGGCTTCCCGATCGAGTTCCCGTGGCCGCCCATCAACGGCAAGGGCCTGCATCCCTCGCTTCAGAACTACTGGATGGCGATTCACCCGC
>VFKD01000307.1 GCA_009885735.1 bacterium | reverse complement strand
TCCTCACGAAGAGTGTACCCGGACTCGCCATTGGCGCTACTCTTCCCAGATGACCGGGAATAGCAGGGCGGATGCTGTGATCATCATCGCCGAATAGGCTGCGAGCCCGACCAGCGACCTCCACAACTCCGCTGTATTCGTGCCCGCTTCCAGCGTAAGCCTCGTGCCGTAGACGGCGAGAACAAGCAAAGGGATGAGCAGCGGAAAGCCCAGCGCCCCAAACAACGCTCCGCGGCCTTGCGCCCTCGCCAGAAGGGCCGCAACCACGGTCGCCGCCGACGCCAGACAGACCGACCCAAGGGCCACTTCAGCCGCGAATGCCCATGGCAGCACAACCTTAACTCCTAGCATGACAACGTAGGCCGGAGTGAGCAGAGCCGATATGGCCGCCGATAGCAGAATGTTGAAAGCCAGCTTGCCCGCGAAGATTGCACTCGGCGATGCCGTGAGCCTCAGCGCAAGAGACGTACCGGCCTCTTCCTCATGAACAAAGACGTGCGACAGACCCGAAAAGGCGGCAAAGGTGAGGATGACCCACAGAATAGCCGCCTGGGAATCGACCGAGAGCTCCCCAACCCCCGTAGCGTACGCCACCAGTACGAGCGCCGTTACCGAGAAGAGCAGTATGGCGTTGATAGCTGCCCGTCGACGCAGCTCAACGCATATCTCCTTGGCCAGAATCGCACGGGCTTCTGCTGCAAATGACCCACTCATTGCTGCTCGCGGCCTATCGAGCCCAGGTCAATCGTCACATCGCCCCACTTGGCCTCATCGGCCTCATTCGTGCCGATAACTATCAGTCCAATCCGCTTCTGTTCCTCCACGACCTCTCGTACCATAGACGCACCGTCGGCGTCCAGGTTCGCACTGGGCTCGTCGAGAATGAGAATGGGAGGAGAGTGCGACAGGGCGAATGCATATTGCAGGCGCCTGCGCATGCCGGAAGAGTAGACACGCACGGGGTCGTGGCCGCGGCCAAGCAAACCGACCCGCAGGAGGAGCTCACGCAGCCTGGGCGTATCGAGTTCGATACCTTTCAGCCTCGCAAAGAACCGAAGATTCTCGACCGCGCTCAACTCCCGGTAGAGCACCAGGTCCGGAGCGACATAGCCCACAAGATGCCGCCACGACTCTCTAGTCTGCTCTACATCACCCAGAAATATCTGACAGGCGCCGCTGGAGGGGCGAAGGACGCCGCAACAGATACGGAGCAGGGTGCTCTTCCCAGAGCCGTTCGGCCCGGCGACCACGAGGGTTTGGCCGGAGCTTATCTCCAGCGAGACATCCTCGAAGATGGTTCGGGCGCCGAAACGGCGCGACAAACTCTCGAGGCGAAGTCGTGGAGCCTGGGCGAGCCCTATCATATCTTCACTCACCCGGCGGCTGCAGCCTAGTTCCTTGTGCCTGGTCGAATGCCCGGAGCCTGGAGGCGGATGCTGTAAAGACCGGTTCGGGCGGTGATGTAGAGAGTTTTGGCATCCGCATCGCCGAAAGCGACGTTCGCAGGCACCTCGGGGCCGATTATCTTGCCCAGGAGCTTGCCGCTTGAGTTGAACACCCACTCTCCCTCCGGCCCCGTCGTGAATAAGTTGCCCTTCGTGTCTACCTTGAGTCCATCCGCCACGCCGTCCTTGCCTGGGGACTGCAGGTCGGCAAACAGCTTGCCATTTGTGAGCGTGCCGTCCGGCTTCACGTCGAAGACGCGCAGGACGTTCTCGGCTGTGTCCGAGTTTGCAATATAGAGCTTGCTCTCATCCGGCGAAAATGCCAGACCGTTTGGGCGAGTGAAATCCCGCGCGACCAGCGTCAGCTTGCCGTCCTTGCTGAGCCGGTAGACTCCGTTGCAGTCCGTCTCGCGGCCATCCGTCTGATTTGGAAGGCCGTAGGGCGGGTCAGTAAACCAGATCGAACCATCCGACTTCACCACCACGTCGTTCGGGCTGCTGAAGCGCTTGCCGTCAATCTTGTCAGCCACAAGCGTCACCGAGCCGTCCTTCTCGGTGCGAGAGACTCTCCGGCCCGTGTGCTCACAGCTAATAAGTCGTCCTTCTAGATCCAGCGTATGGCCATTCGTGCTTCCACAGGGCGTGCGAAAGACGCTCACCTTGCCGTCCGGCGTGTACTTCATGATTGAGTTGGCCGGAATGTCGCTGAAAAGAAGGTAGCCCTCCTTGAACCAGATGGGACCTTCTATAAACTTGAATCCGCCTGCCAGCTTCTCCACCTTGGCGCCAGGGGCCAGGATCGAAGTGAGGCCGTTGGTGTCATCTGTGGTCATCCGTGCTCCTCCAATGGGACTTATAGGACCGATAAGACCTATGAGACCTATGAGACCAATTCGACCTAAGTAGTGCATGACTAACCCTTCGCCTTAAGAACTCAGGTTCCTGCGCATGTGCAGGGTCTATTTGCGCTTCTTGCCGGAGCCGTAACCAACCAGCGCGAGCTTGAACACTTCGTCGAGCGTCTCGACATGCTTGAACTGCATCTCCGCACGGACGTTCTCCGGCAAGTCCTCAAGGTCCTTGCGGTTCTCCTCCGGGAGGATGACCGTTCGAATGCCCGAGCGGTGCGCGGCGAGCACCTTCTCTTTCACTCCGCCCACAGGCAGCACTTTTCCCCGCAGGGTCACCTCTCCGGTCATCGCCACGTCCCGGCGAACCGGTCGCTGCGAGAGTGCGCTGGCAAGAGCAGTGGCAAGCGTGATGCCGGCGGAGGGCCCGTCCTTTGGAATCGCGCCCGCGGGCACATGAACGTGGATGTCCACGTCGCGCTGGCACTCCTCGTCGATCCCGAGGCTCTTCGCCCGAGATCGAACACAGGTGAAGGCTGCTTGGGCAGACTCCTTCATCACGTCGCCAAGCTGCCCGGTAAGCACCAGGCTGCCCTCCGGGCGTCCCTTGAGCAGGCTCACCTCCACGGTGATGATGTCTCCGCCGAACTCCGTGTAGACCAGGCCTGTGGCCGCGCCCGTCTCATCCTTCTCCGACATCTCCCCGTACTTGTGTCGTCTGCGGCCCAGGTAGGTCGGCAGATCGGCTTCCGAGACAATCGTGGGCTCAGTTTCGC
>VFKD01000115.1 GCA_009885735.1 bacterium | reverse complement strand
TTTAGCCTTCGTGATCCGCTCACTCGCGCGAGGCCAGGGACGGCGAGCTCAAACTGCCATCGCGATTCCGGCTCATGCGCGGTGGTGATCACCGTGGCTGCTGCGGAACTGCGCTCGCTGGTGACGCGACGCTCGAAGCCAATGGGGTCGATCATGGGAGGACCGCTTATGCCGGCTGCTGCCTCATGCGCAACCTGAATGAGGTAGGCGCCGCATGCGGCAAGTGCTGCCTCGCTCTCCGCATCGGCATAGCCTGCAGCTTCCTCGATTCTCGATGTCTCAAGCAGCGCTTTACCCAGCTTCTCCGCAGCATTAATGCGCTTGCTGGCAGCGAAACGAGCTCCTGCCGTAACTGCCACTGCGCTGCCTGCAACTGCTGCCGCGCCTATGAGTCTTCGTAGTATCACGTTCACCATGGGGTTCTCCTAGTTGGGCTGCGCGCTAGCGCATACGGAGCTTACGCAATTGGCGCGGTCGAGGTTTCTAAAAGTTCGGGTTTGGGGAAGGTCGTTTGAGCTAGTCCTCAAAGGGCATCTTGGCATACCCTTGACCAAACGGCTCTTCAGGGCGCGTCCACTCGCCCACCATCGCCCTGCGCAGCGGAGTGGTTCTCGCGAGGAAGTTTGGGCAGTTTGCCATGCGGTCGGACGGCTTGAGCCAGGGCGGCGAATAGACCATGTGCATGGTGTAGCGGTCGAAAGACTGGTCGTTTGCCCCTGGGCAGTGCCACACGCCTTGGTGAAACAGCACCGCTGTTCCAGGCTCACCGCAGACAATCTCTCGAATGGGCAGAGCATCCTGGTTCGCGCGAAGCTCGCGGGGCATCGGCAGCGAAGCGTTGTGGCCCCCTGGAATGAGCACCAGGTTTCCCATGCCGGGCTTCGATTGGTCTGTGAGGTAGTAGCCCACTCGAAGTTGAACCAGAGGCGTGGGCAGCGCGAGGCGACGGAACTCGTAGGGTGCGGAGCCGTCTTGATGAAACCCGCCGCCCTTGCCGCCACTGGGCTGAACCGTACACCAAGTGCTCTGCAGGATGAACTGATCGCCAAGCAGAGCCCGCACCTTGGGCAGGATTGAGGGATGGTCCATCAGCGCTTCGATGGCCGCCTCGCGCTCGTAGAGGGCTCCAAGCTGCCGCCACTGCCCTTTCGGATAGGGCGCGTGCGCACGGAGTGAGGCCTCGAGGCAGGCACTGGTCTCGTCGGGAGTAAGTGCGCCGGGGATAACGAGGAAGCCCGCGACATCGAAGATGAATCGCTCTGCCTCGGTCATTTCGCCGGGTGCGCCGAGTGGGATCATACGCCTACAACCTCGCGCTCTCGCTCCTCGATCGCGGGCAGGTTCTCGAGGCTGAACTTCGTGAGCTTGACGTCGCGCGGTACTGCGATGGGGTACTTGCCGTCGAAGCAGGCGCGACAGAACTTGTCGGTATGGACTCCTACGGCCCGCACCACCCCGCTCAGCGAGAGGAACCCAAGGCTCGTCGCGCCGATCTTCTCGCGGATCTCCTCCACCGTGTGGTGCGCAGCGATCAGCTCGTCCTGGTTCGCCATGTCGATGCCATAGAAGCACGGATAACGAACCGGCGGGGCGCTGATGCGGACGTGTACCTCAATCGCGCCGGCATCAAAGAACATCCTGACCAGCTTTCCTGTGGTGGTGCCTCTCACAATAGAGTCGTCAACCATCACGACGCGCTTGCCGGCTATCACCTCTTTAAGCGGTTCGTACTTCATCCTCGCGCCAAGGTCTCGCATGCGCTGGTCCGGCTGGATGAAGGTCCGCTGAATATAGCGGTTCTTCACCACGCCCTCGCCATACGGAATCCGAGAAGCCTCTGCAAAGCCGAGGGCCGCGGGAGTTGCCGAATCTGGAATAGGCACCACCACATGGGCACCCGGGCAGGGATGCTCCTTGGCGAGCTCGTGCCCCATGCGGCGGCGGGCTGCATGGAGATTCTTGTTGTACATCTGGCTGTCGGGCCTGGCAAAGTAGATGAACTCAAAGAGGCAGGTGGCATGCCGGGCAGTGGGAACGGCCTGCACCTCGTGCATGCCTTCGTCGTCTATCACCACCATCTCTCCGGGCATCACCTCGCGCACAAACTTTGCACCCACCACATTCAGCGCGCAAGTCTCGGAGGCAAACACATATCGGTTGCCATTGATGCGCCCAATGCAGAGCGGGCGAACGCCGTATGGGTCGCGAACCGCGATGAGCTTGTCCTTCGTGAGAATCACCAGTGAGTAGGCGCCTTGAAGCCGCTTCATCGCCTCAATCACGGCGTCCTCAATGCTCCCCTTGCAGAGGTGCGCGAGGAGCTGTACGATCACTTCGCTGTCGTTGCTGGTGGTGAACTCCACGCCTTGGCGCTCGAGCATGGTTCGATGGGCCAATGTGTTGACCAAGTTGCCGTTGTGAGCCACCGCGATCTCGCCCACGGACGAGAGACAGGAGAGAGGCTGGACGTTTCGCGCGACATTTGAGCCGGTGGTGGAGTAGCGCGTATGACCAATCGCAATGTGGCCGCCCTTGAGGTGATTCAGAGCGTCCTCATCAAAGACCTGCGTAACGAGGCCGATGTCCTTGTGGACCCGGATATGCTTCCCGTCTGCTACGGCGATGCCGGCGCTCTCCTGGCCGCGATGCTGGAGAGCAAAGAGGCCGAAGTAGGCAATGCGTGCAACCTCTTCGCCACGGCCATAGATGCCGAATATCCCGCACTCGTCGTGCGGCGCCTCGCTCAGTGGAATCGTCTGATCCATCACCGCTGCCGATCTCGCCGAATGGCGCACCCTGCAACTCCTAGACAGAAACCCCCCGACCACCCTAAGCGGGCGAAAGGTAATATCCCCCGTCCCCCTAAAGGGGGAGAAGGGCGGTGGACGTGACAAGCATCGTCCCTACGAGCCATGCGACTCCATTATACGCCCAATAGCGTTCTGATGCGCGTTCGCGAGCTGTTCAACCGGTACGTTTACGAGGTTCTGACCTTCCAAGCTGATGCGAAGATTGTCTCCACCCACTGTGCCGATCCACTGCGCGCGCACGCCGTGGCGAGCGGCCATCTCCTCCAGGCGCTTCATTTGTCGTTCCGTTCGCATTGAGACCACGACCCGCGATTGCGCCTCGCCGAAGAGGATCGCGCTGGGCGGCAGATCGTCAAAGTCGGAATACCGCAGCATGAGCACGGCGCCCACTCCCTGCGGGATGCAGGACTCTGCGAGGCAGACGGAGAGGCCGCCGTCTGAACAGTCGTGCGCCGAGACCAACAGACCTGCTGAGACGGCCTCGACCACACAGAGGTGCAGTGCATGCTCGCCCGCTAGGTCAATGCGTGGGGGAGGTCCGGCCTCCACCTTGTGGATGGTTGCAAGATATTCGCTGCCGCCCATGCCGCCCGTTGGGTCGGAGTCGGCACGCAGCAGCATCAGAACGTCGCCCTCTTCCCGAAATGCCGAGCCGCAGCGTTTGTTTGCATCCTCAAGTATGCCGAGCATGCCAATGACAGGGGTGGGGAAGATCGCGCAATCCGGTGTCTCGTTGTAGAAAGAGACGTTGCCGGACACCACTGGGGTGCCGAATGCTTCGGTTGCCGATGCAATGCCCTCCACACACCTCTTGAACTGCCAGAAGCAGGTGGGCTTCTCGGGGTTGGCAAAGTTGAGACCATCTGTTACCGCGGCAGGACGCCCGCCAACGCAGGCGACGTTTCGAGCCGCCTCGGCCACTGCGATTTGGCCTCCTACGAACGGGTCGAGCGCGCAGTATCGGCTGTTGCCGTCGGTCTTGAGCGCGATCCCCTTCATGGACCCTCGAATTCGCAGAACAGCCGCGTCTCCCTCAAGCGGGCCGACGAGAGTTTGCGTCTGAACCATGCTGTCGTACTGCTCGGTGACCCATCTCTTGGAGGCTATTGTGGGGCAGGCCAGCAGAGCCGCGAGGCACTCGGTGTACGTAAGGTTAAAGCCTTCGCCCTGTCCTGCTGCTGCGCGGGCCTCGTCCGACATCGGTTCATGAAGGCTCAAAGGGTCAAATGCCTGAATCCGTGCGATGTATTCCGGTTCGGCCGCGTCGAGATGATACGTCGGGCACTCCTCGGTAAGCGCGCGCGCGGGGATTTCGGCCTCCATCTCGCTGCCGTTCATGATCCGAACCAGACCGTCGTTGGTTACACGCCCAATCACCACGGCATTGAGGCCCCACTTGCGGAAGATGGCACCTACCTTCTCGTCACTGCCCTTGCGAACGATTGCCAGCATCCGCTCCTGGCTCTCGGAGAGCATTATCTCGTATGCCGACATCTTCTCTTCGCGCCGAGGCACCTTTTGGATGTCTATCTCGATGCCGGACCCGCCCTTCGTGGCGGTCTCGCTTGTGGCGCATGTGAGCCCTGCCGCACCCATGTCCTGAATTCCCACTATCTCGCCGGTGGCAAGCGCCTCGAGAGTGGCCTCGATGAGCAGCTTCTCGAGAAATGGGTCGCCCATCTGTACGTTTGGCCGCTTGCTCTCGCTGTCCGGCCCAAGCTCCACGCTAGCGAAGGTGGCGCCGTGAATGCCGTCCTTGCCGGTGCTCGAGCCGACGTAGAGAACCGGGTTGCCCACGCCCTCGGCGCTCGCGGTGGCCACTTTTCCAAGCTCCACCACGCCCACCGCCATGGCGTTTACCAAAGGATTGCCGTTGTAGCAGCGGTTGAAGACCACCTCGCCGCCCACGGTGGGAACACCAACACAGTTGCCGTAGTGCGCAATGCCCTCCACCACATGCTCGAAGAGGTAGCGGTTGCGCGTTGCGTCGCGGGATACGCCCTCGATCGGGCCAAACCGCAGGCTGTTGAGGTTCGCGATGGGTCGCGCGCCCATGGTGAAGATGTCGCGCAGGATGCCGCCGACTCCGGTAGCGGCGCCTTGGAAGGGCTCGACCGCCGATGGGTGGTTGTGGCTCTCCACCTTGAAAACGATGCCGAGTTTATCGTCGAGGGGGATGATGCCGGCATTTTCGAGCGCGCCAGTCTCCTGCGCCTCGCGATAAGTTTTGAAGAGGGCAAGCACTGGCCGGGAGTACTTGTAGCCGCAGTGTTCGGACCACATCACGGCGAACATGCCGACCTCGGTGAGGTTCGGCTCTCGGCCGAGGATGCCTTCGATGCGCTGGTATTCGAGGTCGTTGAGGCCCATCTCTCGGTAGGTATCGGGATGGATCACAAGAGCCTCGCTGGAAGGGGATTCTCGACCGGATTAACAGCGGAGAGGCTTGGAGGGCACTAACCCGCAGCCGATCCGGTCGAGACGGTCTAAGTATACCCAACGGCGGGAAGGCGGGCTACCAGTATGAGGAATGGGACTTATAGGACAAATGGGACCTATGAGACCAGTTCGACGGCCGAAGGTTTCTTGGGCCGCAATTCCGATGTGGTGTGTCCGCAATTGGCGTAGGGGCTAAGCATCCGCCGGGGAATCCTCTGTAGTGGCGGGCAGGTATTGTGCGGATGCTTCGCCCTCAGAGGACTAGGAAAGCGGCTATTCCTCAACAGATGCGTCATTGTGTGGGCGAAGCATCCGAGTGTGGGTTCACCGCTCGATTGGAAGCGTTGCGGTCGGATGCTTCGCCCCTACGAGAGGCCACGGGGCAACTACGCTGTGGCTTTTGGCGTTGCCGTTGCGCGGTAAACACGCCTGCCAACGACCAGCACAACGATTCCTAGCGGCAGCCACACCACCGCCCAGATTCCCAGCCAGATGAGCCGCGCCCACACGCCTTGTGCAAACTCGAGAAGCGAGCGGCTTGCGTCCGTGGCGACTCTTGCAGAGCTGTACGTATCGACCGGTTGAATGGGAAGTGCGCCGGGGGTGCCGGAAATAGTAACTGTGAGCGACGAGAACTTCACGCGGTTCGAGAGGAAGCGCAGCCGCCCCTCTATCTGCTCGCTCTCCTGGCGAATACGGCCCAGCTCGCGCTCGACCAGCAGTGTGTCGCTCATCTTCCCAGTCTTGTCGAGGTGCGCAAGGAGGCGAAGCTCGGTTCGGTTCAGGTTGCGCAGCCGTGCCTGGGAATCGACAAACTCCTCGGTCACGTCCTCCGCGGAGACACTCTGGTCCTTCACCTTGCCCATGCCCTCTAGCTGCGTCTTGGTTGCCTCGAACTGCTGGGCGGGAAGGCGCACCTCCACGGTCACGGTACGAACTCCGAGGCCGTCCGTGCTCTCCGTGAGCGTGCCCACGTAGCCGCCGCGCACCTTGGTCGCCTCCGTCAGCTTGTCGAGCGCGACCTTGACGTCCTTTACTTCGATACTAATGGATCCGTTGCGGATGAGGTAGCGATCCTGCGTGCTTGAGGCCACGGTCTTGAACTGGGCGGAGACGATCTGTCTGCCATCGCCGTCGGCGGAAGAATCGGCTTGGGCGACCTGCATTGCGCTCTTCGCCATCTC
Organism: bacterium; assembly: GCA_009885735.1. GTDB lineage: Bacteria > Armatimonadota > Chthonomonadetes > Chthonomonadales > CAJBBX01 > VFKD01. Next base: position 4,943 of record VFKD01000115.1, on the reverse strand, counting down.
CCGTGGCGCTTCTGATGCTCCCGCCATGGCGCCGGATGGTGAGGAAGGAGCATACATCATCTCGGCACCTCCGCCTGTTCTGGCCATGACCTTCGACCCGGCAGCCGATTCCTTGAGTTGCATTGCCCCGCCGCCCAACCAGAGCAGCACCAAGACGATCGCGCCTCCGCCAAGGACCAACAACAGTTTTTGTCTCTTGTTTAGGTTCAATGGACCACCTCCAAGGATGTGTAGTGCAGTGAATGGGACACATAGGACGAATAGGACGAATGGGACAGCAGGGACTCAAGGGAAGGACCGGTCACATAAGTCCCATAGGTCCCATACGTCTCATGACTTTCATACGCCTTTAGTTACCTTTGGTGTCTCCAGGGTTCACGCTAACCCTTCAACCCCGCGATCTGGATGCCCTTCATGAGTTGTTCTCGAAAGATGACGAACGCAAGGAACATCGGAATCGATTCCACCACGGCCAACGCCATCAACGCATTATAGCCCACTCCAGACGAGAGCAGAGCCTGCGCGGCGGGGTCCATGCTGCCCTGAGACGGCTGCCAGCTCGTGAGGAAGAACTGCAGCTTGTAGATCACCACGCTCAGCGGCCACTTCGCCTGGTTCGTCATGAGCATGATCCACGGACCCAGGAAGTCGTTCCAGGCGGATGTGAAGGCAAAGTAGGTGGTTACCGCTATCACAGGTCGTGCAAGGGGCAGCATGATCTTGCGGAGGGTAGTCAGCTCGCTCGCGCCATCAATGCGCGCAGCCTCTATCAGGTCGACGGGAAGCGTGTCGAAGAAGCCCTTGAAGAGCAGGAAGTTGAACGCGCTGAAGGCCGCCGGCAGCACCACTCCCCAGTAGGTCCCCACGAACGAGAGCGACGGGAACATGAGGTCGGTAAACGGAATGTCCGGCACGGCCCGCGTGGGCCACGGGAAGTGCGAGAGCAGTAGAAACCTCGGCACAATGGCGATCTGGCCCGGAATCATGAGGGTGCCAATGAAGAAGAAGAAGAGCAGCTTGGCCGAGCGCGGCGCATGGAGCTTGCTCACCGCGTAGGCCGCCATTGCCGTGATGGGCACCTGAATGAGAACAGTGAGCGCGGCCAGCACGAGGCTGTTGAGCAAGTAGGTGTAGAGCGGATACCGGAAGACGTCGATGTTGAGGTCGGTGCCCGGAGGGGTGACGGTGTTTGCCAGTAGGCCGTAGGACGCTGTTGTCGGCTCCTTCGGAATCAAGTTGAAGGGTTGATCAAAGATCTCGCGGGTCGGCTTAAAGCTCGCCGAGATCATCCACGCCACGGGAAACAGGTGCAGCAGCACGCCGATCCAGAGGAATACCGCGATGCTGCCCAGAGTTAGCCGAGCGCGCGGGCTCCTGCGCCCGACCTGCGGAACTATAGGCATGCGAATATGCTCTCAGCGGAAAGGGTCATGTGTCCAAGTCCTCGCGGAAAAACTTTCTCTGGAGCACAATGATGGTCATGATCACGAAGAACAACACTATTGCCAGCGCGGTCGCTTTACCTAGGTCGTAGCTCAGGAACGCCAGATTATAGATGTACATTACGACCGTTGTGGTGGCATATCCGGGTCCGCCGCCGGTCATGATGAACGGCAGTTCGAAGACCTGCATTGAGCCGATGATGCTGAAGATGAGCATCATTGCGATCACGGGACGCAGCCTCGGCAGCGTAACGGTGCGCACCTTGCGAAGAAACCCCGCGCCCTCCAACTCCGCGGCTTCATAGAGCTCTTCCGGCACATTCTGCAGTGCGGCGATATAGATGAGCCCGGGGCCAAACAGAATGAGACCGGGCAGCACGAGGCAGAGCATTGCAAGAGCTGGGTCATCCAGCCACTTGAGCGCGGGCAAGCCAATACCCTTCAGGATTCCGTTGAGCAGGCCAAGCTGAGGATTGTAGAGGTATTTCCAGATGGCAATTCCCGCGGTTGACGCAACCGGAATAAACCAGAGCAGCATCATCCAGCGAATGGTCTTGCGAGACATCTCCATGAGCAGAATAGAGACGAATATCGGCACAATGAAGGTCAGGCCGATGGAGAGAATTGAGTAGTAAATGGTGTTCTGAAAGACCGTAACCGTGAGCGGATCCGCGGCCACGGACTGAAGATTCCGAAGTCCCACAAATTCAGGCTGCTTTACAAAGTAGTAGCGCTGGAAACCGACATAGAAGGCGAACAGTACGGGAAACCAGCCGAAGAAGAACTGGCACAGAATGGCAGGTGCGCTGAATGCCCACGCGGCAGCGCGCTTGTAGCCGATTCCGGAAACCGCAGCCGCCATAACGCCTAGCGAACCACGTAGAACTTGGTCAGCCTGGGCTGCCAGGCTGTTGAAAAGAAACGCGGATAGTTCTTGCGGTAGTATTCCGACCGGGCGTCTAGATAACGCTGCATGTTCGCGGCATCGTCCTTCCCACGGAAGTTAAGCTGCGTCGCGTTAACCAAGTTGGCCGTCTTTGCCAGTAGCGCCTTGAGGTCGATCTGCGTAGTGATTGCCTCGGCATACATCGCGATCATTGCGCGGTCCATGTCTCTCTTGCCCGGCTCCTTCAGGCCGAACTCGCGCGGCAGGGGCTTTGCCGGACTCTTCCGAATAATGTTGTAAGTGCGGAGATAGTCCTTTGGAAATACCTCCGCGAGTGGCTTATCGAGCATCTGCTCGTTCGGCTTGTACGGCAGAGCCAGGACCTCGGAATAGACAGTGCTCACGTTGCCCTTTGCGCGTGCATCGGCATTGGCCTGACGCACCCTGTTTGCGAACGCATCGCCGTAGAACCAGTCCTTGCACCATTCAAACGCGGCAGCAAGCTGCTCCTTGCTGAGAGTCGGGTCGAATCCGACCGGATTGGTGATGGCCTCCATTCCGGATAGACCGCTGGACCCGCGCGGCAGCGGGGCCATCCCCACAGTGTCGCCATAGGGCTTGTCTTCGCCGAACTTCCGGGGCGACCGCAGAAACTCGTTTGGCACATGCGGGGCAAAGCTCTGTATCATTGCGGCGTGGCCGGCATCAAACTCTTGGTGCCACTCGTACCATGTGGTTGACACACTCGTGTTGACCGATTTGTCCTTGTTGACGATGTCGCGTGACCTCTGGAGGGCCTGTAAGATGAGAGGATCGTCTTGGTTAAACACCCACGTTTTCTTGCCCGCCGGATCTGGGATGTAGTAATCGACCCCTGTTCCGCCCGTCGATTTGAAGTCACCCATCTCGCCGCAATAGCCGTAGCGCTTCCTTGACGGGTCGGAGAGCTTCTTCGCTATTGCTCGGAAGTCGTCCCACGTCCAATCGGTTCGAGGCCCTGGCTCTCCATACTCATTGAATATGCCGGCCTCCTTGAACCAGTCCTTCCGGAAGCGGATTACCTCGGCGCCGAGTTCATTTCCAGCAAGGGTGTAGATACGGCCATTCACCGTTCCCTGGCGCCGTGAGCCTTCGGGCTGAAGCAAGTACTGGTCCCATTGCTTCATGAGGTCGGTAAGGTCCGCGTACATACCCTTCTCAATGGTGGCCGGGAGGTCCCGAGCGATATAGTACGAGGGCGCGCGGTTGCTGCTGATCGCCACGGCGAGGACGGATGGGAAAGTGGGCGACCACATGTCGAACGGGATGTACTCCACCTTCACGCGCGGATGTCGAAGCTCGAAGAGAGCCTGGTTATAGAGGCCCATGAGCGTGCGAATGTCGCCGCCGTGGACTGCCTTGTCTATCGTGCTGTCGTACGGCCCTTTGTGCGGCGGAAGCAGTGCGCCGCCCCAGGTCTCCGGTACTCGGATGAGGACGTTCTTGTACGCGATCTTGTCCTTGTCGGACAGGAGCTGATACTGCTCCGGCGTGAGCTCCTTGCCTGGGGCGGAGCCGACCGCGGACTTGGGGCGCGAGCACCCCGCGAGGAGCATTCCAGTGGCTATGAGGAGAAGTAGGGTTCGCATAGTGTGTTGACGCTGTACAGAAGTGTGCAGCGTCAAGAGCTTCGCGGCGAGGGTGAATGTGTCCTGCAGACATACAGACACGCCGATTCAAGCAGAGTCTGAGGTTCTTGCCATTGGCAGGGCAGATCCTTGGCCATGTTCTGGTATAGGGCTGGATGTCCACTGTAGTGTAGTGCTGGACCAGATCAGATCGGTCGACAAGCCCAGGCAGGCCCGCCGAGTCGGCCGCGTTGATGCCGAGGAGATGCTGCGTGTGGACGAAGCGCTCAAGGTGCGACTTGGGTTGGCGCCAACCTAACCGGCAGCAAGGCGCCTGGTCGAGACTCTACAAATCGGGCCGGGGAGCCGCTACTGCTTTCACTGCTTCTGGCTCGGATTGGAGGTAAACCTTGATCTCTTCGTTTAGATCATGAATCCGATGCAAGTAGCTCTGAGAAAGATGCGCGAATTCACTATAGTCCTGGCGCACCTCGGCATCGCGCCGCAAGCATTCGACCATGTCGGCGAGCCTTGATAGCTGGTGAAGTGAAACATACAGACCATGAGCAGACTCTATCATAGTTCAACCTCGACCACGCCCTTTGGAAGCCTGGTGTGCTTATCGTAGTCGAACAAGTCATCTTGAAACAGGTGAGGGAATCGATGCGTCAGTGACGATGGAAACACAAATATGTCTCCCAGCCCCTCCGTCTTGAGCGTCAAATAGTCAGTCAGAGCTTTCGTTTCTGGGTGTTCGTCTAGTCGTCCATGCGTGTCATCGTATATAAACAGGCAGTCGCAGTCGCCTGGTGTCTTCTTTGCAGACACGAAGCTGCCGTTGAGAACGACTCGGCCTTGGACACCGTTCGCTCGCAATGAGTCTCGCCACGTCAAGAGGCGCGCCATCAGTGGGTGTGAGACATATACTGTGTGATTCTCACGCGGCCACTGGGGTCGCCACTCCTTGATAGCGCTGTGCAGCTGCCCTGAGTGTGGCGTGACGGCGCT
>VFKD01000310.1 GCA_009885735.1 bacterium | reverse complement strand
GTCCCATTTGTCGTGGCTGCGGCGAATCCTCGGAGCGCGGACGTCCCGTCCGCCCAGGATCATGCCTAGTTGCGGAGCGAAACCCGAAACACCAATTGCCGTATACTAGTGGGTGGCCGTTACAATTTGCGCGTGCAGGAGGCTTGAACCATGGACAGCATTCTCGCTAATGAGCCCACAGCGGAGGAAGCAGTGCAGATAAAGAGGGAGATAGAGCTCCATCTCGCAGAGATTGACCGCATCAGAGAACAGATGCGGGAGGACCAGAAGGAGATCCGAGCCTCAGGGGTGCGAACGGATGCAAAGCTTGCCCAGATAAACTCGATGCTGGATCAGCTTAGAGAGAGCTATCGTGCTTAAGGCTGTCCTCGAGGCCATTAAGCGATTGGTTGGCCTAGCTAAGGACACTCAAGAGACCAAAGAGAGTCTGAAGCTGCTTCAAGCAAAGCTAGAGTTCCACGCCGACACATTGACCCGTGTCATCTTCGAACTTAAGCACCTCACGGACCATGTCGAGCACGAACGCGAGAAGACAGTCCTTCAAATCGAAAACGCATTCTTGCGGAACGAGCGCGCACTGCTTGTGGAAGAGAAGACCGACCAATCCCGACTGACCAAGCTTGAGGAGCAGGTGGCCGCCCTTACACAGGAAGTCGAGATGCTGAAGAACCGCATGGATTCCATCCGGTAGGCGACCGCCTCATCGCAGGGTCCGACTGCATCCAGAGCCGTTCAAAATCAAGTTCATTCTCGCGCGAAGACGCGAAGTCGCGAAGTACGGCAACGTCAACGGCGTCATTCCCTCACCGTCATTCCCGCATGTCCGTAGCGGGAATCCAGCTTCGCCCTCGCGTCGAGCCGAACAGATTCGGAAGCCACGTTGTCTGCTCAGCGGACAACAAAGTCAAACGCACCGTCACTTGGTGATCGTCAACGTCGCCTTCTTGTTCACCCCACCCGCAGCCGTATCGCGGCGCTTACTCTGTCATTCTGAGCGAAGCCGCAGCCGTACCGCGGCGCAGTCGAAGAATCCAGTCGCGCATCAAGGGCAACACCCACCACACCGCTAACACTTTATACCCACCCGCTCATCCTGAGCCTGCCACAGCCGTACCGTGGCTCGTCATTCCCGCATGGTGTTAGCGGGAACGAAGGGCGCCGACAACACCTCAGCCCCCACCAGCTACTTCGTGATCGTCAACGTCGCCTTCTTGTTCACCCCTCCCGCCGCCGCTTTGATGACCGCAGACTTCGTGGCAGTCACCACCGTCGTGCTGACAGTAAACGTACCAACCGTCTCGCCCACCGGAATCGTAATGCTCGCCGGAACCGTGGCAGCACCGATGCTGGAAGTGAGGTTCACCGTCACATTTCCAGGAGCAGCGGGCAGGTCCAAGGTCACCGTTCCAGTCGACGGGCTGCCGCCAACCACCGATGTCGGGCTCAGGCTGAGACTTGCAGGACCGATGGGCCGCACCGTCAGCGCCGCGCTCTTCTGGGTTCCGGCGAACTTTGCCTTGATGTTCCCGGTGACCGCGGCAGCCACCGCGGTTGTGGCGATGGGGAAGTCCGCGCTATTCTGTCCCTCCGGGATGAGCACCGTCGGCGGGACAGTCGCGGCGGAGTTCGCACTCAAGAGCACCACGAGCGCGCCGCCTGTTTGACATAGTGCCATACGTGCGTCAGCATACAGGCTACCTAGGCGTCAAATCATGAGATTCTCACACATTCATACGTTGGTTCGAGGCGGTGGGCGGGGCTTCCTGCTGGTAGTTGTGCGGGTTGTGGAGATGAACGGCAAAACTGCTGGGTTCCCGCTAAGGACGTGCGGGAATGACGGCCCTGCAACGAGCCCAATGTCAACGCTTGAGATCTATTTACGATTGACCCAAACCCATGCCTTCTGCTAATCTCGCGTCATGTCCGAGAATGACCCGCTTCTTCCGCCCCATGGGGGCTATCGCGACCTAAAGGCGTACCAGATGGCGGAGATCATCCACGATGCCACGGTCGTGTTCTGCCGCAGGTTTCTGCGCGTCAGCGATAGGACGGTAGATCAGATGGTTCAGGCTGCCCGGAGCGGCAAACAGAACATTGCGGAGGGAAGCAGCGTGAGCGCGACCTCGAAGGCGATGGAACTGAAGCTAGTCGGCGTGGCCAGGGCAAGCCTCGAGGAGTTGCTCATTGACTATCAGGACTATCTGCGACAACACGGACTCGAAACCTGGGCGAAGGACGACAATAAGGCGCTATTCATTAGAAAGCTGGCGTATGTGCCAAATAGGACTTATAGGACCTATTCGAACTATATTGAAGCAAAGTCCGCCGAGACGGCAGCCAACACAGTCCTGACAGTGATACAGCAGACCTGCTTTCTCCTAGACAGGTTGAAGAGCCAGCTTGGACGGCAGCTCATCGAGGTGGGCGGCTTCAGCGAGCGCGTCGTCCGCGAGCGCAGAAAGCGGCGCGGATACTAGAAGCGGTGGGTTGCGTGGTTCCATAAGTCCTATAAGACCTATAAGACCTATGCCCTTCACGCCACCCTACGTCAACTGCATCGGCATCATTACGCAGAGGTACTCGTCCACCGTTTCGCTCGACTTCTCCACCACGGGCCTCACGACCCCCGGCTTCATAGGGTCCTGCATCTCCACAGTCACGCCCTCCACGTCTATCACGCTCAGCACGTCCAGCAAGTACGCGCCGTTGAAGGCGACAGTGATGCCGGCGCCGTCCACCGCAACCTCAAGCTCCTCTTTCGCATTGCCGGAGGTGGCGGACTCAGCCGTAATTTTGAGCGTCGAATCCTCGGTCTTGAAGATGACCCGGTGCGCGGCGTCCTTCACCAGCACTTCCGCGCGCTTCACGGCGCGGGCCAGCACCTGCGTCTGGATGGTGAACCGGTTGTCGGAGGGGGCCGGGATCACTCGCATGTAGTTTGGATACTGCCCGTCGATGAGCCGCGAAACAATACCGACTCCGTTTGGAGTAACGAATTGCGCCTGCGTCTGCGAGAGGATGATGTCAACGTCTCCCTCCGAGTCCGAGAGCATCCCTTTAACAAGGTTCAGGGCTCTGGCCGGAACAATGGCCTGGAAAGCGCCCTCGCTGTCTGCCACCGTAGTGGTGCGCAGCGCTAGGCGGTGCGTGTCAGTCGCGACCATTCGCAGCGTGCCGTCCTCGAGCGACACCAGCACGCCCGTAAGGATTGCCCGCGTCTCGTCGGTGGAGCAGGCGAAAATGGTCTGCCGAATCATGTCTCGCAGCAGCGCCTGTGGCACCCGAATGCGCGACGCCTGCTTCACCTCGGGCAGCTTCGGATACTCCTCGGCGGGGAGGCCGAGGAGGCGGTAGTCTGCGCGATCACACGTCAGGCGCATCGCGTGGCTGTGGTCCACGGCCATCGAGACCTCCTGCTCGGGAAGGCTTGCGAGCAGGTCGGTAAGCAGCTTTGCTGGAACCGTCAGCGCACCCTCGGCCTTGATAATCGCGGGTATCTTCAGCGAGATTCCCAGCTCCATGTCGGTCGCGCTGAGCCGAAGGTGATCTCCGGTGGATTCGACCAGGATATGCTGCAGAATGGGCAGGGAGGTTCGGGTCGAAACCGCGTGGCCAACCGTCTGAACAGCATCCAGCAGGTCCTTGCGGGCGCACGACGCCGAGAGGGTCGTACCGGTCTCTATGAGCGTGGCTTCCATCTATTTCATTCCTCCATAGGGTTAGGGTCGTTAGATCACTAGAGTCCGAGAAGTTGCTGTAGTTGTGTCAAGTC
>VFKD01000208.1 GCA_009885735.1 bacterium | reverse complement strand
TAGGCTGTGTGGAGCGCGCACCTCGAGCAAGACTCGCGCGGTGAGTCGGTTCAGTTTCTCAGGCATGTTGCCTCTCGGCGGCTACCGGTCATCTGGGCAGGTCTACTCATTCGCGCCGGCAGTGCTCATGCCCTGCTGCGCACGCTGATATCGCTCGTATTCAACGAGCAACTTGCGCTGGGGTGCGGCCAATGCGAGTCCTGCAGCTTCACTGAGCGTGAACATTGTTGGACCATTGAGTTGTGCAGTGGGTATGGGCGACCGGAGCGTTGCAGCATATCCCGTGAGGCGGATAGAGAAGTGCATCACCTGGTGTTGAAACTGCGTAAATGGTTCGGGCTCGATATCCGCTTCTAGGCCGAGCGATCGGGCTGCGCTCGCGGGTGCGTCAAGCGGGTCTTCGCCTCTCGCCACCTCACTGCGAGGGTTCTCCCAGAGCCCGCCCCAAAGGCCGCTGTTTTCGCGCCGTACTAGCACAATTTGATCGCCCGCTCGGACGATCACCGATACGTGCTCGACCCTAACGTTCTTACGGGCTGGCGCCGCTTGGGGCCATCGCTCGGGTTCTCCAGACTTGTAGGCGGCACACTGGTTTGAAATCGGGCATGCCCCACAGCTGGGGAGGCTGGGAGTACACACAGTCGCTCCAAGCTCCATCAGGGCTTGATTGAAGTCACCCGGCCTCTCGGGCGGCACGAGAGACCGCGCGAGATTCCAGAGGGCCTTCTGGTTGACGGAGGACTTAGGGTCGCCGTCCAAAGCCACGAGCCGAGAGAGTACTCGCTCGACGTTGCCGTCTACTACGGCATGCGGTAGACCGAAAGCGATAGAGAGGATGGCTCCGGCTGTGTAGGCCCCGATCCCCGGAAGCGCTCGGAGGGCCGCTGGATCGCTGGGTACCCTTCCTGAGTGTTCTGCTGCCACCGCTTTTGCGGCTCGGTGCAGGTTTCGTGCCCGAGCATAGTAGCCCAGGCCGGACCAGTGGGCGAGTACCTCTTGCTCATCCGCTCGTGCCAGGTCGTCAATCGTGGGAAATCTCCCCATCCACCTCTGGTAGTACGGAATGACAGCTGCGACCTGGGTTTGCTGGAGCATCACTTCGGAGACCCAGACGGCATACGGATCGTGCTGCAAGCACCTCCATGGGAGGTCTCGGGCGTTACCAGAGAACCACGCCAGCAGACTGTCGGCGATCTCGCGTTGGCGGTCGATGCAGCGCGGCTTCGTTGACATAGGGAAGGGGAGCCTAGTATAATACGCCCGTCTCGTCGGGGTGTAGCTCAGTTTGGTAGAGTGCCTGGATGGGGGCTAGGAGGCCCGCGGTTCAAGTCCGCGCACCCCGACCATCTTTCTCGAGATAGAAGGCGCCCGCGCACCGCGCGGACGCCTTCTGCTGTGCTACTTTGCTGCGGTCCGCTTGGAGATAGGCGCCGGAACGAAGCTCTTCACCAGCGCGCCGGACGATGAATCATAGATGTTTAGCTTGCCATCGAGTCCACCAACCGCCAAGCGAGAGGCGTCAGCGCTGAATGCCACCGTGAAGCTGGTGGCTCCATTGTCCTTCAATGTGGCGATTGTCTTCCCCGTCTCGGTGTCCAACACCCGCGCTTCTCCGCCTTCGCCTGCAATGGCGAACTTCGACCTGTCCGCGGATATCGCTATCGCATTGATGCGCCCAGGCAGCTTGTCGTAGCTCATCAGAAGATTATGATCTTCTTGATTCATCGTGCGCACCTTCGTGCGGAAGACCTGGTAGCGTCTAGCAATACCGTCGTCCCCAACCGCGATCACCTGGTCAATCTTCCCAACGGGGGCAGGCGGGCTGGGCGGAGCGCCGGCGGCAGGCGGCGGTGCAGGCCAGCTCAGTCCCACAATCGCCCGATAGGCAGAGGTGTGCGGGTTGATGTCGTCCACGAACGACCCATTGGCCGCCACGATGAGCTTGATAGCTCGGTCCCTGCCGGTGGTGAGCAGGTTCTTACTGTCAGCGGTCCATGTCGTGGCGAAGACCCAGTCGCTGTGATTGTCGAACTTCAGAAGCAGCTTGCCGTCCGGTACAGAGACGATGCGGACCGCGCTGTCTGCCCCGCCGCAAGAGAGCGACTTGCCGTCCGGCGAGAACGAGCCGCCGTAGAGGGTGTCGTAGCTAAGCTGAACAGACTTGATCGCGGTGCGGGATTCGACGCTCCAGAACTGTACTTCGCCAAACTCTCCTGGAGAGCCGCCCGTCGCGGCGAGCGTCTTGCCGTCTGGCGAGAATGCTAGCGACTCAATTCGCGGCGAGAGCCCTACAAGTCGACCAATCAGCTCGCTCCCGTCCGCCTTGTAGAGGAGAACCTCGCGGTAGCCGCTCACTGCCAGCGTTTGCCCGTCTGGAGAATAGGCAACGGCGGTCACTGCCGGGGGCGTGGTATAGACCGGCGGGTGCGCCTGATCAATCGAATCCTTGACGACAGGAGTGTCGTTCTTAGCTCCCTGAGCTATCCAGGTGCGAATGGTGCTCACCTCTGCCGGTGTGAGCGGCTTCGCGTTCTTCGGCATCGCGGGCACCGCGCCGGTAATGAAGCGCATGACGGTACTCTCGTCGGGCTTGCCCGGTTTGAAGCTGGCGCCGGCGGAACCGCCTGCCATGAACGCTTGATAAGAGGTGAGAATCAGCTTCCCGCCTTGGCTCACGGGCTGGTGGCAGCCTTGGCAGCGCTTCTTGAGGATGGGCCGGACGTGGCTAAAGTAGCTCACCGACTTCGGCTGGGCCTGACCAAACGCGGCGACCACATCTATTATCAGAAGCGCAGACAGCATCGATTTCAGGTGGCGGGGCATGGCGGATTCCTATCGGGCGTATTCGAGAGTTCAGCTGACGCGACCTGTTCATGAAGGCGACCACTTTTCGCTACCGTTTCTGCGAGTGCAGGAATCCAGAAGAGCAATCCTGGGTTCCCGCTAACGGCATGCGGGAATGACGGTTTTGGAGCCCGTGGCGCTTTCACGAGCGCCGTGAATAATGCAGGCTAACGCGGACTGCTGTTGCCATTATATCCTACGACCTGGTCAAGCGGCGTCTTAACAATGGTTTCGAGAGAGGATTCAACCTCAGCAGGCCGCAGGAGCGTGGACGCATCGGTGTCGCCGGGCCCAACGGCGGGTCGCAGGAGTACGGACTCCTCGTCCTCTGGACGCTCGGCGGGCCGCAGGAGCTGTGCAGTCTCCCTGGTTCGCTCGAGGCGCTCCCCAATTGCGATGAGGGCGACGGCGGCTTGCCTTCGGTACGGATCTTTGTTAAAGAGTTTAACGTGGCCGTCCGCGCAGCGCCTTATGTGGTAGACGGCAGACTGATCTCCGACCAATTGAAGCGCTCCCAGCGCAGCGATTGCGAGCTCCCGATTCTCGTGAGCAAGCAGCCCGAGCAGGCGAGCATGCTGCTGGGCATTGACAAGGTAACCGTCGGCATCGGTGATAAGCGGCAGCACTCTGAGAAGAGCCTCCTCGACAAGTAGTTTCGACGTCTTGTCTCGCGGCTCGATTGCATCAAGCAGTGGTCCCACGGCACGCTTGTCCTGGATGGAGCCCAGCGTCCGTAGGATTGCCCGATGCGTAGGAGTAGTTAAGTTCGACGCTGCCAGCGACCCTCCAATCATGAACCACAGGTAGCCTTGAACTGGAAATCCAGACACGGCCTCGGTGAGGGCGATGTTCGCAGCGCCGATGAGCACTGAGTAGAAGACCATGCGCTTGATATAGCGCTTGCTTCTGGCCTTGTTCTCAACACGAAGCTGTTCGAGAAGGCGCTCAATGGACTTTGGACCGAGCGACAAGAGCCGTTCCTCTGCATCCGAAACGGCGCTCTTGTCCGGTGAGCCTAATTCCTCAATGCAGTTCTGGAATTCATTCTCATCGAAGCTGCCTACATGCTGGACTACATCCTGCCGCGACGGCATCTTGGCTAGCCGCTCTGGTTCCATGCCTGCTCCGCAAGGCGCTTCATCACCAGGCTTTGCTCCCAGCGGTCACTGAACTCGCTGCCATCCGGCAGCGTTATTGCGTAACGCGGCGGGCCAAGCTCGCTTGCAAACGGAAACACATCGCCCGGACCGGCTCCGTCGCGCCAATGCCGCATAGCGATGCTCCAGAGATTGACGAAGAACTGTGCAGTCGCGCCGCTGCCGTCTCCCACGTCGACCTGCACCTGTTCACCGTTGCTGATGCGCCCATGCGCGTGTGCTGTTCGCTCCAGAATGGGCATCATCCGGTCGGCCGCGCGTTCGTCCTCCCAGCCATAGAATTCGCCCACCACGACGAAGTGGCTCAGGTCTGCGGTGAAGCGAACGTCCGGCAGGCGATCAACAAGCTGAAGAGTGGCGGGAATGGTCTCCGTGAAGTTGTTGCGATGCACCTCGACGAACATCGGGAGTCCCGCATCGGCTGCCATTTTGCGCCCTTCGGTGACGATCTCCACCACCTTGTCGAGAGAGGTGTAGGCATCCGCGGGCTGAGCGAAGATGAAGTCGGCATTGAGCCGCACGGCTCGCTCCACGGTCTTGCGACAGTCGTCCGGCGAGAACGGCCTATGCCCGAGGACTAGGCGAAGGCCGTGCCGGTCCAGCGCTTCGCGGTGCATAACCTCGTCCTCGTCCGTCAGCCAGCACTCGACTGCCTCAAATCCAGCAGCCTTGACCCGTGCAAACTTCTCATCCAGGCTCCATTCGGGTGCGTTCATGGGCAGGGAGCGCAGGGACCAGAGCGAGTGCTGGAGGCGCAGACGAGGCGCGGCCTGCGAGCCGTCGTTGTATCTTGAAAGTGCCATGGGTGTCTCCGGAATGACGCTAATGCTAGGTTTGTGGAACGGGATCGTCGGGAGGTGCGATGGGTGCCGCAACGGGTGCGTGCAGTTGGTCCGCCGCCGCTTCAGACACCAGCCACGGGAAGAAGTAGCCCAGGACGAGCTGGATAGAGGCGGCAACGGGCACCGCGAGGAGCATGCCCCAGATTCCGAACATGGTCGCACCGCACATGAGGGCAAAGATGTTGACCAGTGGGTGCAGGCCCACGGCGCCGCCCACCACTCGCGGGGTGATCAGGTAGTCGAAGGCAAACTGCGTGATAACGAACGTTATTCCCACGAAGGCCGTATGGCCGAGAGTGTTTCCGGGACTGGTGAGTGAGATCGCTACCGCCGCGGCGATAGTGATGGCTGGACCGACATAGGGCACTGCGTAGAGGGCGCCGGCTGCTAGGCCCAGAAACAGGGCGTACTTAACGCCCAGAAGCATCATGAGAATGAACGAGACCACGCCGTAGAGCGCGCAGACCCTTGCCAGGCCGCGAATGTACTGCGAGAAGATGTCCAGGATCTCCTCGCTCATCTCGTTGACGCGCGCCCGCTGCTGGTTCGGCACCAGCGATATCAGCTTGGCACGAATCTGCGGGTACTCGATGAGGAAGAAGATAAGAGAGAGCGGAACGATGATGAGCCACAAGAACTGTCCGCTAAGGCCGATGAGGAACTCTTTTAGGCTGGTGAGCACGCGCTTCACCGCGTCCGCGACCGGCCCGCTTGTGGATCGGATTGGGTTCTCTTTGATTCCTATCCGTGCAAGCTCGACCTTGTACTGAACGTAGAGGGTGTCGGCGGTTTGAATAATGCTCTCGGTGTAGGTAGGCGCATTCTCCGCGAGGTTCGAGAGTTGCTCGATGGCTGGAGGCATTATGAGTAGGAGACCGAGCACGACCCCCAGAACAGCTACGCCGAACAACTCGGCAACTGCTCGCTGGCGAGAGATGCCTCGCTTTTGCAGCCGATTCACCACGGGGTGCAGTAATGCCGCGAT
>VFKD01000102.1 GCA_009885735.1 bacterium | reverse complement strand
GGCGGAGTGTCCGTCATCTCGTTCTTCGCCATCAAGCTCAAGTCGAAATTGGGCTATGACGATGCGCTGGACGTGTTTGGAGTTCACGGCGTGGGCGGTACGTGGGGCGCAATTGCCACGGGCCTGTTTGCTTCGGCCGGCGTGAATGCTGTCGCGAAGTTCAACGGTCTCTTCACCGGCGGCGGTGCAACGCAGCTTATCCATCAGTTGAAGGCAGTCGGCATTGCGGTAGGATATGCCGCCGTCGGCACGCTGGTCCTCGCCTACGTCATAAAGGCCGTCATGGGACTTCGCGTCTCTGATGACGATGAGAACACCGGCCTGGACCTCACGCAGCACGGTGAATCCGGGTATGCAGGGGCATCCAGTGGCACCGACACCACTATGTCGGACGTAGCCGCCGTCCATTCCAGCGGACCCAAGCCGCAGCCGGTCGGGTAGACTCGGCGCTGAACGACTGAGCATCGACACAAAGGAGACGCCAAGTGATAAAGGTTGAGGCGCTCATACGCCCACAGCGCCTGGACGCGGTTAAGGCTGCACTCACGGACATCGGCATCAAGGGCATGACGGTTACCGAGGTTCGCGGAAGCGGCAAGCAGAAGGGGTTCACGCAGCACTATCGCGGCGCCGAGTACACCGTGAACCTCATTCAGAAGGTGAAGCTGGAGATCGTGGTTGCAGACGACGAGGCCAAAATGGTGGCCGAGTGCATTGCCAAGACGGCTCGGACGGGCGAGATTGGCGACGGGAAGATATTCCTGATTCCGGTTGCCGAGGCTATCCGGATCCGCACGGGAGACGAAGGGGACGACGCTCTGACCTAATGTCAGGATATCGTCGTCTGGAGCAAGTAGTTCGGCCCGCGGCGACGTTCGCTGCGGGCCACTTTCATGGTGGGTGAACAAGGTGTCGATATTTTTGAAGTGCAAAGAAGGAGATACATGTCCCAGGTGGAACTACAAAGTGCGACGGCTAGTACAGGTCGAACTACCGGGCGGAAAGGACTCGCCATGAAGACGACAATGAGAAGTATGTTCGCTACAGGACTGCTCGCAATAGGGCTTGCAGCCACAGGGCGTGCGCAGATTAGCTATCCAGACTTCAGTTCGATTACGGGCCTTACGCTGAACAACCATGCCGCGCAGGCTGGCAGCGTGCTGAGGGTCGCCCCGGCCGCTGGGAACACCGCCGGTTCTGTGTGGTACAACCAGCGCCAACGAGTCTTGAACGGCTTCGACACCACATTCGACTTTCAGCTGCACGGCGGCGTGAATCATGGAGACGGCTTTGCCTTCGTGATCCAGAACAGTCCTGCCGAGTTGGCTGCGCTTGGAGGCTTCGGAGGCTTCCTGGGCTACAGCTTCATTCCGAACAGCATCGCGGTCGAGTTTGATACGTTCCAGAACCTGAGTGACCCGAACGACCACCATATCGGGGTGCATACGCGAGGCATCTTCAACAACCTCTCGAATGAGTTTGCCTCCATCGGTCGAGTGGACAACACGGCGTTTGGGGACGGGTCAGTACACACGGCGCGGGTGTTCTACGACAGCACGTTTCTGAACATTTACCTGGATGACCTACTGAATCCGATCCTGTCGGTGAAGACTAAGCTGAGCGACATAGGTCTCTTTGCCAAGCACAGCGCATTTGTCGGCTTCACTGCCGGTACAGGCGCAGCGACGCAGAACCACGACATCCTAAACTGGCAGTTCACCTCGAACCCGGTGCCGGAGCCGAGCTCGTTGGCTCTGTTGATGGGAGCGGCAGGCGCTGCGGGTCTGTTGCTGCTGAGGCGTCGCAGAGGCTAGGCGCGAACAGAGCAACGACAAGCGTAAACAGCATGGGCGCGGCAATTGCCGCGCCCCTTGCTATTTGCCACTCCTGATGTCGAGGTTGGTCGTTGAGATGGGAGGCGAAGGCTCACACCGTCAGTTCGTCCAAGACAAGAATCCGCAATTCAGTTACCCGTTTGAGCCCAAGGTCGTTTGTCAGGAATGCGTTGCACCCTGCTTGGAGCGCAGTGGCGATCTGTATCGCGTCAGGCGTCCTTAATCGGTATCGAGCGCGCAACTCGGCGGCTCTTTGGGCAATATCGGCGTCAACCGGCCAAGTGGTAAGTCCGTCGGTATCCAACAGTAGGACCCGGAACCGATCACAGAGTGCTGCGTCTGTATTCCGAATAGGATGAACTAGAGTCTCCGTAATCGTTAGGACCGACGTGTGTGCAGCAATTCTGCCATCCGCAACTCTCGCGAAGATCGGCTCGCACAAATCCGCGTACGGACGGTTGTCTTCGACGTAGAAGATGAACGGAGACGTATCGACTCCAAGGTGCGTGATGCCCCGAAGTGCGTCAGAAACCGTCACTCGTCATGATCCCACTCGTCTCGCATGTTGCTGACGTACTCCTGCGCATCCATTCCCACTGGCAAGTGCTTGCCAACTCCGCGGAAGTCAAGAATGCTTCTCTTTGACGTGTTAGGAGCATTGCCGGATTTCAGGAACTGCTCGACGGCGCTGAGCGCGAGTTCTTCCTCTCGGCAGCCCTCACGGGTTGCCCGTTCGCGCAATCGCGCTTCCGTTTCTGGGGGTAGGTTCAGTATTAAAGTCATCGTTTGCCTCCTAGCGTGTATTCCAATCGATTGTATCACGAACCGAGCGCAGCGCACTGCCTGGAAGGCGCGTCCGAGCATCCAGCCTCGATCTCGCGCTCGATCTGCTACCGCTGAGGCGGCCGGCCCTTCTTGCTCATCCTCTCCGCAGCCTTCCTGGCAGCGATAATGGATATCGCGTCCACGCGCCACTTTCCTTTCACCTTCTGCACGGCTATTGGCAGGGGCATGCCGTCCGGGAGCAGCATCGCTCGGTCCGGGCCGACCGAGTCCGATGGGACAGTGATGTCGCCTCCGTGCGGCCTGGGAACAACCTCACCCTGCTTGAGAGACTTGATTCCCATCGAGGCGACCATCGCGCGGAGTTTGCGCACCATCTCGGCGGAGGGCGGTTTGCCGGCCGCAGGACCCACGAGGTACCGAAAGTCTGCCTCACTGACCGGCTGGGTGAGGTTCCGCAGAGCTATTGCATCGTGCGTCAGCATCGCGCTAAGGAACGCGCGCAGCGCGGCTTCTGGAGGGGATTGGCTTGCGGCGCGGGCCGGCTTGATTTGCTGGAGCGGCGAAGCTGCATGGGGAAGGGCAAGCCCAATCGCAGACAGTAGAGTGCTGAATACGACAATGTGGCGTTTCATGCAGGTGAATTGCCTTGATCTTGGATTCGTTGAGGCAAAGCCGACCGTAGACGTTTTAGTCGCTAGGGTCTCTCCTGTCCCTTGTGTCCCTTCCAAATCCTACGTCAGGGCCTGCTCGGTTTTCGGATCGAATAGGTGCGCCTTGTCGAGGTCCAGCACCACGTCAATGTTTTCGCCAACCTTTGCCTGGGTCTTGCTGTCGATCTTCGCGATGAGGTTGTGCTCTCCGCTGGTGATGTGCATCTCGACATCGCTGCCGAGGGGCTCAAGAACGTCCACGCCCACCGTAATGGTGTTGCCTGGGGTGGGCTTTACGAGCCCTTCAAGCGACTTGTCGTAGATGTCCTCTGGGCGAATCCCGAAAGTGCATTCCTGGCCGATATGGCTCTTCACCGCCGCTGCTTGCGTGGCGGGAAGCTGAACACGGAAGCTGCCAGAGTCTGCGAAAACCTTATCGCCCTCGCCGGAGAGCGTGACCGTAACGAAGTTCATCGCCGGTGAGCCGATGAAGCCTGCCACGAAGATGTTCGCCGGGTGGTGGTAGAGGTTGAGCGGTGTGTCGCACTGCTGCATCAGGCCGTGGTTCATCACCGCGATGCGGTCGCCCATCGTCATCGCCTCCACCTGGTCGTGAGTGACATAGATGGTGGTGATCTCGAGGCGCCGGTGAAGCTTGATCAGCTCCGCTCTCGTCTGCACGCGCAGCTTCGCGTCGAGGTTAGAGAGTGGCTCGTCCATGAGGAACACTTTCGGCTCACGGACGATGGCTCTTCCAAGCGCCACGCGCTGCCTCTGGCCGCCGGAGAGCTGCTTGGGCTTTCGCTGCAAGAGCGTCTCCAAGCTGAGCAGTCTGGCGGCTTCTTGCACGCGCTTGTCGATCTCCGCCTTGTCGAATGCTCGCACCGTGTTGAAAGGCCATGGTTTGCCGGAGGGCAGCCTCTTTAGCCGCAGGCCGAAGCTCATGTTGTCGTAGACGCTCATGTGTGGGTAGAGCGCGTAGTTCTGAAACACCATGGCAATGTCTCGATCTTTGGGCGAGACATCGTTCACCACGCGGTCCCCAATGCGAATCTCGCCGGACGTCGACTCCTCAAGGCCGGCCACCATGCGCAGCGCGGTGGTCTTGCCGCATCCGGAAGGGCCTACGAGCACTAGAAACTCTTTGTCGTGAATCTCAAGATTGAGCTTGTCTACCGCGACAACCTCCTTGAACTCCTTGGTCAACTGGTTGAGCGTCACGCTCGCCATTCTCGAGAATACCCCCTACGGTGAGTGCCGAAGCCGGCAGCTAAGATGTTCGGCAGTCCTGATTATAGGGCTTGCGACCGAGTGTGTCAAGCGCGGCGGGACCTTCACCACCGAGGCCATCGGGTACACTGATTGAACGTGGATGCCTCGTGTCCGCCTTGTAATATTGCTGCATACAGGAGCTTTGTCGATGCCCAAGAGCCTTACAATCAGCCCTTCCGACGTGCGGGCAGGCGGACACGTTGAGTTTACTCCCATTCCGGTCAACCAGTACAGCCGGAAGTTGTCGGACGAGGTTGGCCGCTACTCGAAGGCAGATCTGGTTCGGATCTATCGCGATATGGCAGTCATTCGTGCCTTCGAATCGATGCTGAACGACATCAAGCTCAAGGGTAACTACCAGGGTGTGGAGTACAACCATCGCGGTCCGGCCCACCTCTCGATTGGTCAGGAGGCATCCGCGGTTGGGCAGGCGTTCCTCCTTGGACCCGACGATCACCTGTTTGGAAGCCATCGCAGCCACGGAGAGATCCTCGCGAAGGGGCTCAGCGCAATCGAGAAGCTCGACGAGGCGTCACTCCTGGGCATCATGGAGAGCTACAACGAGGGCCTCACACTGAAGGCTGTGGAGGCAGGCGCGGCCAAGCGAAGCGGTTGCGCAAAGTCGTTGGCTATCGACTTCCTGCTCTATGGCACGCTGGCCGAGATATTCGGCCGGGAGGCCGGGTTCAACAAGGGCATGGGCGGCTCGATGCATGCGTTCTTTGCCCCTTTCGGCGTCTATCCAAACAACGCTATCGTTGGCGGCTCGGCAGACATCTCTGTGGGCGCGGCGCTCTACAAGCGCGTGAACCGCGCTCCGGGGCTGGTTATCTGCAACATCGGCGACGCCTCCGCATCTTGCGGACCCACCTGGGAGGCGCTCTGCTTCGCCACGATGGACCAGTTCAAGACGCTCTGGCCCGAGGACGTACGCGGCGGGCTGCCACTCATCATGAACTTTGTCAACAACTTTTATGGCATGGGCGGCCAGCCTGTGGGCGAGACGGGTGGATTCGGCGTCCTTGCCAGAATGGGCGCAGGGCTCAATCCGGAACAGATGCATGCAGAGCGCATCGACGGCTACAATCCGCTCGCCGTGATCGATGCGATCGCCCGCAAGCGCGAGATCATTGAGCGGGGCGATGGACCGGTGCTGCTCGACACGGTCACCTATCGATTTAGCGGCCACTCTCCGTCGGACGCCTCGTCCTATCGTCAGAAGGAAGAGATAGAGGCCTGGCAGCAGGTCGATTCGCTCGTGACCTATCGCGACGACCTGATCAAGGCAAAGCTGCTCTCGAAGTCGGACCTCGAGAAGATTCTCGCCGAGATAGATGGGAGGATGGTGCTCGCCTATGGCAAGGCGATCGACCTCGACCTGTCGCCCAGAGCCGACCTGATGGCGCAAGGCTGCCTTCTCGAGCAAACGATGTACTCGAACTCCACGCTGCCCGAGTCACTAGGCAGAACGCCCGACACCCTGATGCCGATGGCGGACAACCCGCGCGTGAAGCAACTTGCGGGCCGCAGCCGCAGCGGAGTTGGCCCGGGCGGCGAGACGCTTTCGAAGGGGCGGTGCATCCAGGTGCGTGACGCGCTCTTCGAGGCGATTATCGACCGGTTCTATACGGACCCGACCTTGGTGGCCTACGGCGAGGAGAATCGCGACTGGGGCGGAGCGTTCGCGGTCTACCGTGGGCTCACCGAGGCGCTGCCCTATCATCGCCTGTTCAACTCGCCCATCTCCGAAGGCGCGATTGCGGGAACCGCTGTTGGCTATGCGCTGGAGGGCGGCCGCGCACTGGTGGAGCTGATGTACTGCGACTTTCTGGGGCGGGCAGGCGATGAGATATTCAACCAGATGGCGAAGTGGCAGTCGATGTCCGGCGGAATGCTGACGATGCCCGTCGTGCTTCGCGTCTCGGTGGGGAGCAAGTACGGCGCGCAGCACAGCCAAGACTGGACCGCGCTCTGCGCCCACATTCCGGGGCTAAAGGTGGTGTTCCCTGCCACGCCCTACGATGCCAAGGGATTGATGTACTCTGCGCTCACGGGCACCGACCCGGTCATCTTCTTCGAGAGCCAGCGGCTCTATGACCAGAGCGAGCTATTTGAGCCCGGGGGAGTGCCTGCCGAGGCATACAGCATCCCGATCGGGGAGCCGAGCATCAAGCGGGCAGGCACGGACCTCACCATGCTCACGGTGGGCGCGACGCTCTACCGAGCGCTGGAGGCCGCCGAGACACTTGAGGAAGAGTACGGTATCTCGTGCGAGGTAATAGACGCGCGCTCTATCGTTCCGTTCAACTACGAGCCAGTGGTTGCCTCGATCCGCAAGACGGGTAAGCTGCTGCTCGCCTCCGACGCCTGTGAGCGGGGAAGCGTGCTGCAGACCTTTGCAGCGAAGCTGACTCAGCTCGCCTTCGACCACCTGGATGCGCCGCCGGTCGTGGTGGGGGCGCGCAACTGGATCACTCCCGCGGACGAGGTGGAGGACGCCTTCTTCCCGTTCCCGGCGGACATCTTGGATGCAGTTCATACTCACCTTGTGCCGCTTAACGGCTACACGGTTTCGCGCGAGAGCGGGAATGCCGATCACATTCGGCGGTCTGCGATAGGGGTGTAGGGACGCTGCGCCATTCCCAGGCGTGCACCTGCGATTGAAATCGCGGCTGTAAGGGGCACGAAGTCCGCCTGCGGGGACTCATCCCCAAAGCTCCGAGGCGCTGTGGGCGTGCGTAGGGCTGCGGGGCT
>VFKD01000619.1 GCA_009885735.1 bacterium | reverse complement strand
CTTAGCTCACCGGCTTTCCCGTCGAGGCCTGCATCCTTTGGGACCGAAGCGCTCCTCCACCGATGCATCCCAATGAGTGGCGATGCGTATCGCACCTTCCACTTGCTGCCGCCCGCCCAGAACGCAGGCACTCGCCTTGCGATGCCGACTGCATCAGTGAAGGTGACGTCCAGGGTCACCTCGTTGAATGGGTCCTTGTAGGCTTTGGCCGACGTGAACGCGATCTCGGTTGGGACGTTGACCGGGGTAACGGCGGTACCCTGGAGGTCGGCCGTTCGAACCGCCATAGCGGCGACTAGCAGAAGATTCATTACGCCTGCTACCGCTTATGCTCGAGAAACCAGTCGTAGAGCTTCTCATCGCGATAGGCCTTGTCCCAGGAGTTGTGACCTACGCCGGGATAGACCGTCAGCTTCGGCTTGCCGCCGGCCGCCGTGAGCGCGGCGACAATGTCGTTGGACTGCTTGACCGGCACAGCCGTGTCCGCATCGCCGTGGAACACCCAGGTCGGCATCGCCTTCAGCGGCTCTGCAAACTCCTTCGGATCGCCATATCCGCAGATAGGCGCAATGGCCGCCCATAGGTCCTTGTGCATCGCTCCGATGGCCCATGTGCCGTGGCCGCCCTGCGACAGACCGGTGAGGTAGAGCCGCGAGGTGTCAACCTGCCACTCCTTCTTCGCCGCGTCCAGCATCGCCATCACGGCGCCGTCATACTTCTCCCAGGCATCGCGCAGCACCGGTTTCTGCGGGAAGAGCACAATAAACGGCCACTTCGCCACGTCCCAGAGGATGGCGCTGCCCACGCCTTGAGCCACCTGCTTGAAGCCGTCGGTCCCGCACTCTCCTGCCCCGTGCAGGAACACGATAACGGGCCACTTCTTGCTCGCATCGTAGCTGGGCGGCACGAACGCTGCATACTTGTAGCTCGCCGCCTCGTGCGTAATCGTCTTCGATAGGAAACCTGTGGCCGGCTGAGCTGTTGCCGCCTGAACTGCCAATAGGCCAATTGCTGCTGCTGCGAATCTTAGGGTCTTCATGAGTTGTCCTTTCGGGTGGGGCAAGCCCCACGCCCTACGCCAGAATGCCGTCGATAATCTCTCCGTGAACGTCGGTAAGCCTCCGCTGAATGCCGTTATGATAGAACGTGAGTCGCTTGTGGTCGATACCTAGGAGCTTGAGCACCGTGGCGTGAAAGTCGTAGACTGACACAGGGTTCTCGGAAGCATAGTAACCCACGTCGTCTGTCGCGCCGTACCCAAATCCCGGCTTCAGCCCGCCGCCGGCCATCCAGATGGTGTAGCCGTGGTGATGGTGGTCGCGCCCCTTGGATTTGAGGCCCTGCGTAATGGGCGTTCGTCCAAACTCGGTGGTCCAGAGGATGAGCGTGTCGTGAAGCATCCCGCGCTGCTTGAGGTCCTTCAGCAGTGCAGCGACCGGCTGATCCATGGTTGCCGCCTGGGTCTTGTGGTTGCTCACCAGGTCCTCGTGAGCGTCCCAGTTGACCCGTGGCGCAGAGAATGCCCCTCCGTTGAAGACCTGAACAAACCGAACTCCCCGCTCCAGAAGCCGCCTCGCCATGATGCAGTTGCGGCCAAACGGAGCCGCCGCAGGCACGTCGAGTCCGTACATCTTGCGGATATGCTCCGGTTCCTGTTCAAGGTCAACCGCCTCTGGAACGCTGGTCTGCATCCGGGCGGCCAGCTCGTACGCGCGAACTCGGGCGGAAAGCGCGCTGTCGCCGGGGTTCCGCTCGGCGAATCCCTTGTTCATCGCTGCGAGGAGCGCGGCAGAGTCTCCTCGCGCACTCCTAGCGTCCGCAGGGGTTGCGAGCGACGGTATTGGGTCGCCTGTCGTTCGGAATGCTACGCCCTGGTGCGTCGCCGGGAGGAATCCCGATGTCCAGTTGATGCTGCCGCCCGCAGGAAGCTGCCTTGGGTCGGGCAGCACCACGAAAGTGGGAAGGTCCTCGTTCATCGTTCCCAGCCCATACGAGAGCCAGGAGCCAAGCGTTGGGAATCCGTTCATCGTAAACCCGGAGTTCATCTGGAAGGTAGCAGGAGTGTGGTTCGAACTGATGGCTTTCATTGAGTAGATGAAGGTGAGGTCGTCCACGCACTCCGCCAGGTGCGGCAAAAGGTCGCTGGCCCAGAGACCGCTCTTTCCATGCTGCTTAAAGGCGAACGGGCTCGCCATAAGGGTGCCTGGTTCGCCGAAGAATGTGTCGATCTTGCCTTTGCTCGTCAGCGTCTTGCCGTTCTGCCGCTCGAGCTCGGGCTTGTAGTCGAAGGTGTCGATGTGGCTCACTCCGCCGCAGCAGAAGATCTGGATGACGCGCTTAACCTTGGGTGGAAAGTGAGTTCGAAACTTCTGGCCTGCGGCGGCCTCTTCCGCCAGCAGCGCAGTCAGGGCGATGGAGCCAAGGCCATAGGCGCCGGTAGCCAAGAGGTCCCGCCGTGAAATGTGAGTTCTGTCGTTCATGTGCTCCTCCATCTAGACCCTAGTTTGTGGCAAACCACTTGCCGTGAATCTCCTCGTAGACTCCGTTCTCTCGCAGCTTCAACAAGGCTTCGTTCACCGGCTTTCGAAGTGGGCTGCCTCTTGAGAGGAGTATGCCGTAGTTCTCGTGCCGAAACACTTGCCCTGCAGGCACGACCTGCCCCCTGCCTTCGTGCGAGGCAAAGTAGAGCAGGACAGGTGAGTCGTAGACCACTGCGTCCGCCCGCTTGTCAATCAGCGCGGCAAAGCACTCTTCTACACTTCTGAACGCCGCCGCCTTGATGCGATGCCCCTTCAAGTACGTTTCGGATGTGCTTCCTGCAACGGTGCAGACTCGCTTTCCCGGTAGGTCCTCCGGCCCACGAATGCCGCTGCGAAGCTGCTGAACCGTCTGCTGCGCGGTAACCGCAGCGGTGAAGTAGGCTACGAAGACGACGCTTCCAAACATCCATGCAATGGCAATCCATCGTCCCACGGCGCTGCGCGGCATCTCCTCGGCTTGCGTCGCAAGGCAAGATGCGGCCCACCAAGCCGCTCGCCAGATGCCTTTGAAGTAGCCCACTCCTCCCACAATGCCATCGGGATGCCTCCGCTCCGCCAACCAGATGATATGGGTTGCCACCAGAATCAGCAGCAGGGCAACCCCCAGAAGCTGCAGAAACTGTGGCGAGAACAGATCGTGCAGAACCGCTGCCACTCCACTAGGGCTGTCGCCCTCCACGCGGGTGAGCACCTGCAGGCCGCCCTCGTAGATAGGCTGCGAGAAGTCGTAGAGCTTCTCTCGCTCTGATGTAATCGAGATGGCGGCGATCGCCAGATCCGCGGCTCCGGAGCCAACCGCTCCCAACAGGTCCTTCACGGAGTCGCGCTTGTTCAGCGCGTATTCTGCTCCCATTCCTCGGGCAATCTCCGCCCAGAGGTCTATGCTGAATCCCGACAGGCGATCTCCATCCTGCACTACGAACGGCGCTACCACGCGAGTGGAGACTCGCAGCGGCTCCTCCTTGACCTGGGCCGCTAAGTGCGCTTCCGAAAGCCACACCCACACGACTGCCAGCATCCAGCATCTGAACCTGCCGGACATCAGTCCTGAACCGTTGCCCAATATCGGCCTCACATGTTGAAACTGAGTGTAATCCTACACCAACGGGCCGCTGCGTGCAAGCCTCGCTCGTGTTGTCAACCTAATCGCAACTCTATCAAGCAACCTGCCCAAAATAAGGAATATGCGGCAAGGACCGCGAACTCAGTGCAGCAACTGGCGAAGAATCCATGGTTTAGGGGCGAGAAGCAATATGGCGATCACCCAAAGGACGCTCTACTTCCTCCGTCCGTTTTTCCACTCGGCCTTCTGCATGGCCGTTCTCTGGGCTGCTTGCGCTCTGCAGTGCCCTACAACTGCGTCGACCCAAGTGCTGCCGCAAGACGTGCCGAACGCCCAGTTCGCGGATTGGGAACCCTCCAGACTTCACGACCATGGCAGGAAACTCCTCGTCTCGGGCCGACTGTTTGAGCGGGCAATCACGGCGCTCGATCTTGCCGTGAAGCGCGAGCCCACCAATCCAATCTACCACTCTACGCTTGCCTCCGCGCTCGCAAGCCGGTTTGCCGCGCTTGCGTTTGCCCTGCGCGTTCGCGAACAGTTCGAACGCGACAAAGAGTGGTTCCTCAGCCGCAAGGCCGAATCGGAGGCGGCTCAGGGCAACCCGGAGGCGACCAAGCACGGAAAGCCGCCGCCAACTCCGCCGGTTCCACCGGTCACGCCAGATGACGGGCGAGCCTTCAACCTGCCCACGGAGGTGGTTCACTCCATGATGGCGAGGCTGGGAAAGCGCAGCGTGGAGGAGTACCGCGAGTCGCGTCGGCTAGCGGAGGGCCTGCCGCCCGAGGAGCGCCTGAAACTCGAGTATGCTCACGGTTGGGGACTCTACCTGCTCAAGCGCACCGAAGAGGCGAGGGTTCGTGAGTCTGCCCCTCCGAGTAGCTGGGAGGATGACCCTCCTCCCAGCGTTGTCGGCCTGCTAACAGTTCCTAAGGCCGACGTAGTTGCATGCTTCGAGGCGTGTACCAAGCTCAAGCCGGACGACAGCAAGTGCTGGCAGTCGCTCGGACTCTCGCACGTTCCCGAGATGATGGTTTCTGGAGACATCTCCTGGTTTGAGAAGTATCTCTCCGGCGAGGGCCTTGCGCCGAGGGAGGCGGTGACCAAAGCGATCGTCGCCCTCGCGAAGGCGCAGCGAATCAAGGGATCAGGCAGCTTCGACATCCTCTTTCAGCTTGCGATTGTCACCGCGCCAACCGATCCGGCGGCCGCCGAAATCTACCTCGAACGCGCCGCTCGCAAGCAGTCCGGAAATGCCCTGCTCTGGTACTTCGTGGGCGAACAGAGGTTTCGCCGGGTCAAGAAGGCGGAGCCGGCCGACAGGCGAGGGCTGGAGGAGAGTGCCATTGCTGCAGTGCGCAGGGGCAACGCGGCTGCGGGGTATGCGGCAGTTCCCATCGCTGCGCCTCTGCCTCGCGAGCTGCTTGCCGCATGGAACCTCCGGCGGCCCCACGGCATCGCCGAGGATGCGATGATTCTGCAGAATCTACGCGATTACCTGAACGACATGGGCAAGGCAAGATTGGCCGCCAAGGAGGACGAAGCCGT
>VFKD01000731.1 GCA_009885735.1 bacterium | reverse complement strand
CGCCGTCCGGCCTCGGCGCTTCGGTTTGCATCCAGTAGAGCAGCGCACGTGAGAGTTCCTTTGCGCCCACCTTCGCTGCCTCCGCGCCGGAAGGGTCGAGAAGCGACCCATCCAGATAGTCGTTCTGGGGCCAGTTGACCAGGGTTGCGTCACGCACGCCTGAGGCGGATTCGTACTGGTTCGCGCACGCAATTCGCCGATAGGTCCAGAGGCTCATCGCTCCTGGAGCAGCCTCGTTGGGCATGAGTGGAAGGCAGTTCGGAGCGAGCGTTTTTGGGTGCGTGTAGTTCCAATCCAGCATTCGCCCGGGCCACGGCGGTTGAAGCGCAGGAACGTAAGTTCTCCATTGAGCATAGTTCGGCGGAGGGTCCTGCACGTGGTTCGCGCCGGGTTCATGCGACATCGCAAAGCACCATGTGAATGCCTGCAGATCCTCCGGCTGAGCCACTGTCGGAGCGTGCGGCTCGCCGGTTTCAGCCTGCGACTCTGCGCCCGTAACGTGCTCAACTTCTGCCAGGGCGAGCAGGTCTCCAAGTTCGGTTGCGTCCAGAAAGTAATCGGCCCGAATCCAGAGGTCGTCTTCGCCATGCCTCGATACTTGCACGCCGACAATGCGATCACCGTCCGTACCAGCAGCCCTTGGCACGCATTGGAGGAGAATCTGGAGGAGCCCATCCTCCTGGGAAGGCGCCAGCAACTGCTCGAGGGCGGCGAGAGCGACTTTTGGTTCGCAGCAGAGCCCAGACACGCTGCCGAGTCCCGGATTCAGGAATGGATCGCTGCGTGCTGAGTCGCTGAGCGTAGGATTAGCGCGGTAGATTGCACGGATGCGCTCGCGCAGAGCCCGATAGCGAACGGTGCATCCATATTGCTCAATCCATCGGTGCTCATCGGGAGGAACCGCCTGCGAAGTAAGCTGCCCGCCGAGCCACGCCGTGGGCTCGGTGAGAACAGCGCGGAGCCCAAGCGATGTGACGGCGAGCGCCGCGGCACAGCCGCCAAGACCGCCCCCGATGATGCAGACGTCCGTGCTGATCTCGCGCAAGCAGGCTCTCCCAGAATAGTTGCCGATGATAGCACATGGCAGGGCGTAGGCGACCTTGACCGAGTGTGATCTGAGTCCGACGAGAGAGGTGGTGGACCTTGGCCTAGGCTCAATGTATAATGCGAGGAGCCGCCCGATAATGAAGGACCGCGATGCTAACCAAACTTCGCCTCACAAACTTCAAGCGATTTGATGATGT
>VFKD01000130.1 GCA_009885735.1 bacterium | reverse complement strand
CATTCTGGTTGACTACCAGGTATTGCGAATCGTAGGTGCTCCGCAGAAGTGTCCAGAGTCCGGAACCGATGATGGTCATCAGCAATCCGACGATGAGGATCTCTATGAGCGTTGTGCCCGATTCTCTTCGTCTCATGCTAGATTCCGCCTTTTGTGAGATAGGTCGACGTCGAATACAGTGGTGCGTCAACGCCGTTCTTCCTCGCGGAAATGGCCACGGTTCGTATCGCCGTGGATGTTGGAACGGCTCCTGCCACGCCGATGGTTCCTGACGTTACGGCACTGCTGGTAATAATCGTCTTCACCACAAACTTAATGCCTGTTGTGCCCGCGGACAGTGCATTTGCCAGTCCGTCGTAGTACTTGTACGAAGTACCCTCTGCTGCGTTAAAGCCGGAGATGTGGACCTGTTCCATCACTTGGCCGGCGAGATTGTACGACAGCGAGAGTTCGTCGCTGGATACAGTAGTTCGAAACGAGAATGTCCACAGATGAACCAGCCCCATGACACCAATAGAGAGTATCAGAGTGGCTATTAGAATCTCTATGAACGAAACTCCGCGTTCCGATTGTCGGTGTCTTACCCGTCGAATCATTAGAGTGCCCCCTACTTCTTGTGCAAAGGCCGGCGGCTGAGTGCCGCGAGCCGAATAGCCTGAAATCCCGCGCAGTCAGCGCCCGTGCGGAATCCTGAGCCGTCCCTTGGTTCTTCCACAAGAGGGCCGAGTATGAGACCTGGAATGTGCGGGGATTGCGGAAGTGGCTGTAATTCAGCAGATGTTGGGGACCATCGTAGCGCGCTGGTCTGGTCAGGCGTCGCACGCCCGTCTCGCGCATGAGGATTTTACGGGCGGGACGCCCGAACAATGGAGCGCATCGCGTGACCTTCGGAGCGCGCCCGTCTCGGGCGCTTAAGGGGCAAAACGACCAGGAGTGCTCATTGATGCGCTCTTGTACTGCCCAGGCGGGCGGGACGCCCGCGCTCCGAGAATCGTTTCGTTCGCAGGCGGGCGGTACGCTCGCGCTTCGGGGTGTTTCGTGGCATGCGCGTCTCGCGCATGGATTCTCACGGGCGAGACGCCCGTGCCACGATCAGAGGTCGAAGGCAAGGGACCGTGTCGCTGGGACGTTCGGAGCGCGCCTGTCTCGGGCGCTCGAAGCGTAAAGAGCCGCGTAATCAGATCGGTTACGGACCAGTGCAGCCGTTGCGGGCGGGACGCCCGCGCTCCGAAGGGCTACCCGCGTGGCGAGCGGGAACCTCGCGCTTCACAAGGGGACCATCGTGCTCTGCAGGTCCCTTCGTGGCATGCGCGTCTCGCGCATGGATTCTCACGGGCGAGACGCCCGTGCCACAAAATCGCCCTGCGCTAGCGCACAGCGCTCAGAACCGCCTCCGCAACCCTAGCGTTCATCCCGGGAGCGGCCTTCAGGTCGTCCAGGCTCGCGACGCGAATGGCATCCAGCGAGCCGAAGTGCTGCAGGAGCGCTTTGCGCCGAGCGGGTCCTATGCCCGGAATCGAATCGAGCGCGCTCTTGGTCTGCTTTTTGCCCATGATCACCTTGCGGTAGGCATTTGCAAACCGGTGCGCCTCGTCCCGAATGCGCTGAACCAGAAAGAGCGCCTGCGAGCCGCGCGGGAGCGCGACCGGATCCGGCTCGTGCGGCAGAATGAGCAGCTCGAAGCGCTTTGCGAGGCCACACACGGGAATGACGCGCGGCCCTTCGCTTGCTGCTGCCTGCGGCTCCTGCTCCTTGCGAGAGGGACCCGGAATAGCGAATCCGGTTGCCTCAATAGCAGCTACTGCAGCGGTCACCTGCCCGCGGCCGCCGTCCACAATGATGAGGTCCGGCATGGCCGCGAACTTCGGATTTCCCTGCTTCCCCTCGTCGAGCCTGCGCCGCAGTATCTCGCGAATCATGGCGAAGTCATCCGGCTTTCCATCGTGCTCCTTGATGCGAAATCTGCGGTACTCCGCCTTGCTCATCTGCCCATTCTCACACACTACCATCGAGCCCACGAAGGCGTCGGACTGGAAGTTCGAGATGTCGTAGCACTCTATTCTGCGCGGCGGACCTTCAAGGCCAAGCGCCTCAGCCAGGTCCTTGAGTGCCCGCTGAGCCGAGCCGAGCTTCGCGCGCATCTCCGCGCGAACCTGGTCCATAGCGTGGGTCGCGTTCTCGGCCGCCATGTCCACCAGCTTGCGCTTGTCGCCCCTCAGCGGAACGGTGAGTTCGACTGCCCCGCCGCGTTTCTGCCGCAGCCACTGCTGCACGATGCTGGTCTCGTCAATATCGCAGGGCAGGAGGATCTCGCGCGGCACATATGAGGCGCTTTCGTAGTACTGCTTCACAAACTCTTGAACCGCCTCGGCCTGCTCAACCGGCTCCTCCCCGCCCTCCAGCAGGAAGTGGTTCTGGCCGATGAGCTTGCCTCCGCGAATGTAGAACATCTGCACGCAGGCGCCGCCCTCCTCTGCCACCACCGCGATGACGTCTTGGTCGATCATTCGCGTGCTGATCACCTTCTGTCGCGATTGAATCTCGTCCACCGCAGCCACCTGGTCGCGCAGCTTCGCGGCCTTCTCGAAGAGCAGATCCTCGGCGGCAGCGGCCATCTCCTTGCGGAGCTGCTTCAGGAGCTTGTCTTGCTTGCCCTCCAGGAAGGCTATCACGTCCTTCACCGAGTCCGAGTAGTCTTTCTTGTTCGCCTTTCCCGCGCAGGGCGCCAGGCACTGGCCGAGATGGAAGTAGAGGCAGGGCTTCTGAACCGGACGTCCATCGAACGGCTTGCCGCACGAGACGAGCGGGAAGATGCGGTTGACCAGCTCCATGGTGGCGTAGACCGAGCGCGAGCCGGAGTAGGGACCAAAGTACTTGTTGCCGTCGCTCCGCACGCGCCGAGTGAGCAGCAGCCGCGGGAAGGGCTCAGAGGTAGTGACGCAGAGGTACGGGTAGTGCTTGTCGTCGCGCAGCCGAACGTTGTATTGCGGCCTGTGCTTTTTGATGAGGTTGCACTCGAGGACCAACGCTTCGAGCTCGCTCTCGGTAACGATGATCTCGAGGTCGCAGACCTCGCGAACCATGCGCCGCGTCTTGATGCTGTGGTTCGCGCCCTTCTGGAAGTATGACCGGACGCGATTCCGCAGGTTGATTGCCTTGCCCACATAGAGCACGCGGCCCGCAGCATCCTTGTGCAGGTAGCAGCCCGGCTTGGTGGGTAGGGAGGAGAGCTTTTCGGTGAGGGCTGCGGGGATCATGCCCCGTATTATACGTCATGGGCGGTGGGTAGGAGACAGGAGACAGTGGGCAGTGGGCAGTTGTCCACGGAGTCCACCTCGTCCACCAAGTCCATCCAACAAACCGCCACGGCAGCGGATGTGGCCATTGCCGGAAGCGCTCCAGCAGTGAATGACCCACCCTCCGCTCACACTGAGCGCTCGACAGCCGTATCGTCGAGCAGTCGACGGGCGCGGCGGATAGAACGGGTCCTTCGACACTGCCACGGTACGGCTGTGGCATGCTCAGGACGAACGGTTGGGCTGGTCATAGATCAAGCCTG
>VFKD01000226.1 GCA_009885735.1 bacterium | reverse complement strand
GACCTTCTGGTCGAGTCCGGCTGGAATCTTGTCCTTGAATTCGTTGAGCATGATTCCGCAGGCGATGCTTGTGTACGCTTTGCCCGTGGAAGCCATGTCTGGATTGGCATTTCGGTGTGCCCTGCCGAAGTATTTTTCGTAGACCAGGTATCCGTTTCGCACCACCAGCAGTCCACCGTTCTGGCTGCACCGGCTCGTGAACTCGTATGCCTGGTCGAGGCGCGACAGGTCCATGCCGGCCAGACTTCGAGTGGCTGCAGCGTCCTTCGGGGTACGCCATCCGCCGCGGTCGTCCGGTGGAGGGAAATAGCCGACTTGCTGTGTCGCAGGCGTGTCTGCTGTGTCAAGCAGTAATTTCTGCGTGCCTTCACTCTCGGTGGAGTTGGCATCCACCGTACGTGCATACAGGGTCTCGGTTGCGTAATGCGACATAAGCTTGCGGCCGCCCTCCACTCCCAGCACGGTCACAGCTGTCGACAGGCTGTCCGACGTGATTCCCCGGTGGGCAACCACGGTTGCCTGAACTCGATTCGAGAGTGCCTGACCAGTGCGCGGATCCACCACGTGCGAATACTGCTTGCCTCCAATAATCGCGAACTGCTCCGTATCCCCGGAAGATGAGATGGCCGCCGACTCGAATGAGAGCGTCTGAGCCTTGCCTCGCACACGTAGGTTGGGAAGTTGGACACTCCAGCCGGTCGTGGGCGTGGGACCATCGCTAACGACAATATCTCCGCCTGCCTCTACTAGCGCTCTGGTTATTCCATGGTCACCGAGCACCTCCTGAGCGCAATCCGCGGCATAGCCCTTGGCAATGCCTCCTAGATCCAGCTTCATCCCCGGCACGAGCAGTTGAGCAGTCATTGCCTTCTCGTCCAGGCGCAGCTTGCGCCAACCTACCAAGGCGCGAGCGCGCGAGATTTCGGCCTCAGTGGGTAGTATGTGAGTCTTGCGAGCCTTGCGCCAAAGGGTAATCAGCGGGCCGCAGGTGACGTCGAATGCTCCGTCGCTGCGCTCTGCAATCTCTTGAGCGAACGCTAGAACCGTGAAGAGGTCCTTGGAGATGCGAACGGGTGGCTCGCCTGCCTTGGCGCAGAGCTTCATGAGTTCACTTGCAGGGCGATAATCGCTCATAATGGAGTCGAGCTCTGCGAATCGGGCGAACGCCGCTGTGCAGGCTCGCTCGCTTGCTGCTTTGTCTGGAGCGTAGACTACCATGCGAACGTCTACACCCATGTGATACTGCGTGTATTCGAAGCGCGCGAGCGCCGACTGCGGCTTGGTCGCCTCCATCTGTGAGTCGGCAGCCGAGACGAACATGAGGGCGGCCATGCCGCCTACAAACGAAAGAGATAACCGAGTAATGATTAGGATCCTCCCGTGCGGAATTGCGCGCACACTCATTCTACCGCTTCTGGCTGTGTCGGCGCTGTTCTCAGCGCCGGCTGAGGCGCAGCGAAAGGCTGCCAAACCGGCTGCTGCCAAGCAGAAGGCAGCGATCCACAAGGCGCCGCCCACCGGCCCTCTTAAGTCCTTTGTAGAGACACTGCCTGGGTCGCTGGTGAAGGTCGCAATGCAGCCTATTCCCGCGGGGTCCATCAACATTCGAGGACAGCAGGTCGCCATCAAGCCGTTCTGGATTGCAAAGACGGAGACAGCGTGGGAGGCGTTCGACGCATTCGTGGCGAGTGGTCCGGCTTCGGTGGCATACGACCAGACGGAGTATCCTGTAGACGCTATTGCGCGGCCCAGCAAATCGTACATTCTGCCCGACCTTGGCTGGGGTCACAACGGCTACCCGGCCATCAACATTGCCAACATTACCGCACAGATGTTCTGTAGGTGGCTCTCGAAGGCCACTGGCAAGAAGTATCGACTCCCCTCCGAAGCGGAATGGGAATTCGCCTGCAGAGCAGGAGCATCAGGACCTGTTTTGCTCACAGGGCCGCTGCTGGAGAAGAGCGCGTGGTACGAAGCGAACAGTGACATGATCGCGCATCCGGTGGGGACGAAGCAGGCAAATGCCTGGGGCCTGCACGATATGTATGGCAACCCAGGCGAGTGGGCTACAGATGTCACAGGTAAGCAGATTCTGTGCGGTGGGACTTTTCGCGACGGCGCCCGCCAGATGAAGTCGGAATCGCGCAAGAGGCAAACGCCTCGGTGGCAGGAGACGGACCCGCAGCTTCCGAAGAGTCGCTGGTGGCTTTCGGATGCCGGGTTCGTGAGTTTCAGAATTGTCTGTGAGCCGTGAGGCACTCTTAAAAGGGACCTAAGGGACCTAAGGGACCTAAGGGACGAAAGAGACACGAGCGATACGAGCATGCGAATTACCGTGCTAAAGGAGGCGTAATGTCGAACGATACTAGTAGAGCTGATAGCACCGCGTCGAGGCGGGATTTCATAAAGGGTGCAACCGCTGCAGGCGCCGTTGCTGCGCTGATGTCCACCGGCAACTACGCCCACGCTCAGGGCTCCGATAGGCTCAAAGTTGGCCTGATCGGCTGCGGGGGCAGAGGAACCGGAGCCGCCGCCGATGCGCTTCAGGCGGATCCAGGACTCGCTCTCACAGCGATGGGAGACGTCTTTAAGAGCCAGCTTGAAGGCAGCCTGAGCACGCTGAAGGCACAGGATGGCATCAAATCGAAGGTGGACGTTACCTCAGCGAATATGTTCGTTGGCCTGGATGCCTACCTCGGCGTCATCACGAGTGGAGTGGACGTGGTGCTGCTTACCACTCCGCCTGGCTTCCGGCCGCTTCACATCAAGGCGGCTGTGGCGAACAACAAGCACATCTTTGCTGAAAAGCCCATAGGGACGGACGTGGCAGGAGTTCGCTCCGCTCTTGCTGCTGTTAAGGCAGCCCAGGGAAGGGGCAAGTGCTTCGTCTCCGGTTTCTGCTATCGCTATGCGTCTCCACATCGTGCATTTTATAAGCGGCTCCACGAGGGCGCGATCGGCCAGGTGCGCCACGTCCATGCAACCTACCAGACCGGCCCGGTGAAGCCGATGCCGCCTGCCTCTTCGCGACCTGCGGGCATGAGCGACGCCGAGTGGCAAATTCGCAACTGGTACAACTTCGTGTGGCTTGGCGGAGATGGCCTTATCGAGCAGGCATGCCACAGCATTGACAAGATCATGTGGGCGATGAAAGACGTGCCTCCAGTGCGATGCGTGGGCACCGGCGGACGGGTCTATCCGAATAACGAAGGCAATATCTTCGACCACATTGACGTGTTCTATGAGTGGGCAGACGGCACCAGGGCTACAATGGCCCAGCGGCAGATTCCGAACTGCCCGCACAACGACAATACGGACTATGTGATTGGTACGAGCGGCACCGGCACGGTTCACTTTGCCGCAGCCGAGATGGACGGGCACGTGAAGTGGCGCACCGAGGAGCCCAAGAAGAACATGTATCACCTCGAGCATGATGCGCTGTTCGCGGCAATTCGCGCCAATAGGCCGATCAACGACGCAGAGAAGATGGCCCGCAGCACTCTGGTTGGGCT
>VFKD01000199.1 GCA_009885735.1 bacterium | reverse complement strand
TGACGTCAGCCGGGGTTGCCGGGGTCACCACCTTCAGGCCCGGCGTGTGGGCATACCAGGATTCAAGGCTCATGGAGTGCTGGGCAGAAAGCTGCCCGCCCCGGCCCACGGGGCCGCGAAACACCACAGGACACGATATGCGCCCGCCGGACATATAGGTGATCTTTGCGGCATGGTTCACGATTTGGTCCATTGCCGAGAGCGCAAATGACCAGGTCATGAACTCGGCAATCGGGCGGAGGCCGGCCATTGCCGCGCCTGTGGCCATTCCTGCGATGCCGACCTCGCTGATGGGTGTATCCACTACGCGGGTAGAACCAAACTTCTGCTGCAGACCTTCGGTGGCGCGGTAGGTTCCTTGGTAACGGCCCACCTCTTCACCACAGATGAAGACAGAGCTGTCTCGCTCCATCTCCTCGGTCATCGCCATGCGCAACGCTTCTAGATATCGTATAACGGCCATCGGGCCGAGCTCCTCAGAGTAATTTCGGGCACGAGCTACGAGAAAATATGGTCGTAGAGACTGTCAAGCGGAGGTTCAGGACTGCTCTCGGCAAAGGCGACTGCTGCGTCCACTCGGCGCTTCGCGTCTGCGTCGATGTCGTCCGCCTCGCCCGCTCTAAACGTGCCTTGCGTCTCTAGATGTCGCCGAAGCCGCTGAATAGGGTCTCGCTCGCGCCACTGAGCAACCTCTTCCTCTGTGCGATAGAACTTCTGCCCCTGTGTGCTGTCGTCACCATATCCGTGTCCGACGAATCGGTAGCAGTCCATCTCGAAAAAGTAGGGTTCGCCAGTCTTGCGAATGCCCTGTATGGCGCGCTTCGCTGCTTCGCGAACCTTAATCACGTCCATGCCGTCCACTCGCTCTCCGCGAATTCCGTGGGCATTCGCCTTCATCACGAAGTCGGGCTGACCCGTTGACCGTTCGAGCGCCGTGCCCATCGCATACTTATTGTTTTCCAGCACAAAGAGGATCGGGAGCTTGTAGAGGCCCGCCATATTGAGGGATTCGTGTACTCCTCCCTGGTTCATGGCTCCATCGCCGAAGTAGCAGACGCAGACATTGTCGTCCCCGCGGTACTTGATAGCCCATCCGACGCCGACGGCAATGGGAACAGGCCCGCCTACAATGCCGTCGCCGCCAAGGAAGCCTCGGTCGGGATCGATAAGGTGCATCGATCCGCCCTTACCGCCTGCGCAGCCGCCGGAGCGCCCCAGTATCTCCGCCATCACCGCGCCGGGATCTGTCCCCACGGCGAGAGCCTGCGCGTGGTCCCTGTAGGTACACAAAACATAGTCTCCCGGAAGCCGTAGCTGGGAGATTATGCCGGCAACTATGGCCTCCTGGCCGTCGCTACGGTGAACGTATCCGCCTATCTTGCCCTCGCGGAACTTGCGATACTGCGGTTCCTCGAAACGCCGGATAAGCACCATCAGTGCATAGAGGTCCTTCAGCTCCACATCGCATGCAGCCTCGCGGATAGGCTCCTCTACCATCGCCTTTGGCATTCGTACTTCGCCTCCATAGACGTGTGCGCCTACGCCCTGCGCGCCATGGCGTCTTTAACAATATTGCCGCCCTCGCCGAGGGCTCGTTCTATTACATTGACCATGCCCTCAACCTCCTCGAGTACGTTCGGAGACTTGAGGCCGATCACGACTGAATCCGGCGTGAACCGGTGGCTGCGAAACATGTGCGTGAGGAGCTTGACGCTCTGCGCCGTGAGCCGGACATGCGGCGCAAATCTCAGTGACACCTGACCTTTTTCACCGCGAATGGCGGCTATACCTGCGTGCTTGGCGCGCAACCGAAGCCGCAGGACTGCAAGAGCATTCCATACGGGGGCGGGTGGATCACCATATCTATCCTCCAGCTCCTCCTGCAGCGCATCCACGTCC
Source organism: bacterium (assembly GCA_009885735.1). GTDB lineage: Bacteria > Armatimonadota > Chthonomonadetes > Chthonomonadales > CAJBBX01 > VFKD01. Next base: position 4,820 of record VFKD01000199.1, on the reverse strand, counting down.
GCGTAGGTTCGAATGGCGGACATGCGCTTGTAGAAGAAGATGCGCTCCACCTCGCTCGGCACATATTCATCCGGTATGTGCGCTGTCACGGCAATGTCGGCAGGCGGGAGCACGTCGTCTTCGATCGGATCTCCGCGGAGCTCGCTGACAGCCTGTGCAAGCAGCTGGCAATACATGTCGAACCCAACTGCAAACATCGCGCCGGACTGCTCCGCTCCAAGGAGATTGCCTGCGCCACGAATCTCCAGGTCTCGCATGGCGATTTGCGATCCGGAGCCGAGAGCCGTGTACTCTTTGATTGCGAAGAGCCTGCGCTCAGCCTCCTCGCTGAGAATCCTGCTGGGCCGATACAGCAGAAAGGCATAGGCCTGACGGCTCGCTCTTCCCACGCGGCCGCGAAGCTGGTAGAGCTGCGCAAGGCCTAGCTTGTCGGCATGATCGACGACTATTGTGTTAACGTTTGGCACATCAAGCCCGTTTTCGATAATAGTCGTGCAAACCAGGATGTCGTATTCCCGATGATAGAAGTCGAGCATGATCTGCTCGAGATCGTTCGCGTCCATCTGCCCGTGACCGACGCGAATTCGAGCATCCGGCACGAGTCGCTGAATGCGCCTTGCCACCTGATCGATAGTCTCAACACGGTTGTGAACGACGTAGACCTGCCCGTCCCGCTCGAGCTCCCGCAGGATGGCGTCCCGCACAAGATCATCTGAATACTCGCGGACGAAGGTCGCAATCGGCACTCGTCCTGTAGGCGGATCTTCGATGGTGGACATCTCGCGCAGGCCCGACAGCGCCATGGAGAGTGTGCGCGGAATGGGTGTTGCGCTCAGAGTGAGCACGTCCACGGAGTTGCGCATCTGCTTCAGGCGCTCCTTGTGAGCCACTCCAAAGCGCTGCTCCTCGTCCACAATCAGCAGGCCAAGATTCTTAAACTCGACGTCTTTCGAGAGGAGACGGTGCGTGCCAATGACCACGTCCGCGCTGCCAATACGCATCGCCTCGAGCGTCTTCTTCTGCTCCTGCTTGTTGCGGAAGCGGCTCAGCAGGTCCACTTCAGTGGGATATGCCGCCAGTCGATCGCTGAAGGTCTGATAGTGCTGGGCCGCAAGGATTGTGGTGGGGCAGAGTACCGCGACCTGTTTGCCGGACTCTACCACCTTGAAGGCTGCGCGAATTGCAACCTCGGTCTTGCCGAAGCCGACGTCTCCGCAGATCAGCCGGTCCATCGGACGATCCGACCTGAGATCCGCCTTAACCTCCTTGATCGCACGAAGCTGGCTCGGAGTTTCGTCGTAGGGGAAGGCCTCTTCCATCTCTATTTGCCACGGTGAGTCCCCACCGTAGGAGGGGCGGTGCGCAGCTTGGCGCGCCGCATAGAGCCCAATGAGCTCGCGCGCCATAATTCGCGCCTGCTCCTTTACCTTGCGCGTGGTCTTCTGCCACTCATTGCCGCCGATACGATTCACCACGGGCGGATTGCCGTCTCCGCCGATAAACCGCTGCAGCCGGTCGATCTGGTCGGCAGGCACATAGAGACGGTCCGCGCCGGCATACTGGACGTAGAGGAAGTCACGCTGCGCTCCGTCCACATTGCGCTTCACGAGGCCTCGGTAGACCCCAATTCCATGGTGGACATGGACCACGTAGTCGTTCTCTCGGAGGTCGAGAAGCGTGGAGATGGGTATGCCGGTATTCGCTCGGCGTGAAGCGCTGGGAGGACGGCTGCTGCCGAACAGCTCGGCGTCGGTGGCTACATACAGGCGAATGTCCGGAAACTTGAACCCAACTCGGAGCCTGCCGTCCAGCACCTTTAGGCCGGAGCTGTCCTCATGTTCTGGAGCGAGCGGCGCGCCAAGTTCAACGCATATCTCGCGCGCCCGATGCGGCTGGTCCGAAAACAGGACGCAATCCGCATCCTGCTCGATCCATCGGCGAACTTCATCCGCGAAGAAGGGCAGCCGGGACCGGTACGTCTCCATCACGGCGGTCGTTACGCTCAGCTTCACATCAGGCGTGAATCCTGGTAGATCCTTGCCGGTCCCCGACAGCACGAGGCAGCGAGTCTGGGATTGACCTGGCGCCAGTGCATTCGCCTTCAGGTAGGCGCCTGCATCAGCCTCTAGAACCTCTCCGCGGGCGAATCTTCGCGTTCGCGTGTCTGCAATCTCGGCCTGAAGCCTCTCCCACTGCCTGCTAATCTGGTCCGGCTCGTCCAGAACGAGTGCGCCATCCTCTGTGAGGAAGTCGACCGCACAGTTCGATTCGGACCAGAGCCAGGGACCATACTCGTCTAGCCTGTCGCAGAAAACCTCGGACCGAATTGCCTCAATATCCGCATCGACGCGGTCCTTCAGCGTGTCGAAGGCTTCGCGGTTTTTCTCCGCAGCCAGCTCGATTTTGCGCTGCACAAGTGCGGCGGTTATCGCTTCAATCGCGGCCTCGGAGCCGATCTCGCTGAAGACCACCTCCCGGGCCGGGTGAATGGTGACTCCGGCTATCGCGGTCGTGGATCGCTGTGTGGAGATGTCGAACGAGCGGATGCTCTCCACTTCGTCGCCAAACAGATCGATGCGGACTGGTAACTCCGCGGCCGACGGGAAGATGTCCACGATTCCGCCGCGGCGCGAGAACTGCCCGGGCCGACTCACCGTGGTGTCCGAGTCGTATCCCAGAGCAACGAGTCTCCGCAGAACGTCTATCAAGTTGATTCTTGAGCCGGTCGAAATACGCAGAACTGAGCCGAGTAGTGTCTTGGGCGCCATCGTCCGCTGGACGGCCGCATCCGCCGTCGCAACGACTATGCATCTCGCGCCGCTGGCAAGTACCGCTAAGGCAGCAATCCGCTCTCCAGTGGCGCGATAGTCCGGCGAACCCTGTGGCAGGCCGAGGCCGCGCGTTGAAGGTAGGTGGAAAAGCTCATGCGCGGGCACGCCGAAGTTGCGCAGGTCATCCAGCAGGCGGACGGTCTGCTCGGTATGGTGGGTGACGACGAGCGTGGAGAAGCCCAGAACTTGGTGAATCCGCGCCAAGCAGAGCGCCTTGCTGGGGCCGGTGAGGCCATCTATGCGAGTTCTGCTCCCTGCTGCCTTCGCCGCTTCCAGAAGCGATTGGAAGCGAGGCATGCGGTCACAGAGAATGGGGAGTTCAGATGGGATCATTCGCTCTCGTTTGCTGGGTCGCACAAAAAGGCCGGTTGGCGCTCGCGCCCCCGGCTACCTTGTGCGTAACTCAATTACAATTGTACCCCAAAGTAAGAGCGCGGGGCCGCGAACTTCCCCCCGGAGCGCGGCCCCGCTACCCTTCGAGGGAGATGAGCAAATCGGTTACCCCACTTGCATGACCGCCTCCGCCGAAGGATTCTGCGCTATTCAGTTGTCTGCTGCCAATCGACATCTTGGCGGCTTCAATGGGTTGGACGACACGATGGGTTTGTATGTTCCCACTAGACGAGTATAGTTTTACTAGATTCTGCAAGGGATGTCAAGAGCGGTTTTTTTCAGAGGGAGCCTGGTTGTGCCCTGCAGGTCGTTCCGACGCGAATTACTGGGCGGGGATCGGGCCGGGTCAGTTCGCTTCCGCAGAGGTTGGACCGGATTTCGGCTTCACGCTGTCCGGCACAAACTGCATCTCCGACATCTGCGCCGACCGGCCGCTTGGAACGTCAATGTCCACGGTTCCTGCACCAATCCAGCGGCCGGCGTTCGCGCTGAACCGGTGGCGCAAGTACGACTCTGTGTCTTGTTCAGCGCCCAGCACAATTGGCGTGAGGGCCGCTGGAGCGAGAACGAGCCTATAGCGTCCAGGTGACATGTTCCGAAGCAGAAACGTGCCGTCGGCAGCTACTGGAACGCGAACGGAGCGTGGTCCCACCCACGCGCCACCTTCATAGCGGGAAACGGACAAACGAAGGTAGGCACGACCAAAGGGTTCGCCCGCCACTGTGACCCGGCCCCGCAGTGATCCGCCTTGTTCACCAGGTGTGGCGGCGAATGGCGGCTGAGGGTTGTAGAGGCGCACTCCAGGCGTCGTAGTCCGAGTGAGGCGCACCAGAAGGGCCGCCCGAGAGTCAGGTCCATGCGTTGGAAGCACAATGATGAACGGCTCCCGCTCCCATGCGAAGCCTTCCCACTGTGTACCGGATGCTTGTACCTTCAGCCCAATTTGTCCCATCGGTCCGGCAGAGGCTGTGAGCGAGAGGGTGTTGGGCGATCCGGGAAGAGGAACTCCACACGTGGTTTGGACACCTTCCGGCAGCACCAGAATCATCGCTGGGAGCTTCGCTGAAGTTCGGTCTTGAGTTGCATTGCGCAGGAGTTCGGTTGCCTTGTCCCGTTTGAACACTGCAAGTCCGGCAGGAACTCTGCTCGCCGCGTCGGACGAGAGTTTGTAGGCAATCGCATCGCCATACAACCTGGGCTGATCCGGCAGGACGATGGGGCCAATCCGCAGCGGCACGCGACCAGAGGGAGACTCGCCGCTGCCTGGTTTAACGAGGGTTGCCGTCAATTCGGTGATGTTCCTCGCTCCCCTCGGTGGAGACCCGAGGCGCAGAGAGAATGCCTTGCCGTGCGCAACCGTAACGGTCCGCTCCGAGTCGACAAAGGCTTGGACGGGCTCGCCTGGGCCGGAATCATAGTGAACTCGAACCGACTCCGGCTCCAACTCGAGTTGAGATGCATCTCCCAGGTTCGCGGGAAGGACCTGCAGAGTGGCGCGAAGCATGGTGACCGGAATTGCGTTAGCAGGGCGCTCAAGAGTCAGGCTCTGACCGGTTGGCTCATCCACCAGCTGCCTAATCCAGACCAGGAATCGGC
>VFKD01000598.1 GCA_009885735.1 bacterium | reverse complement strand
CTGCCGGTCCACTTAAGCCCGCCGAGATACAGGCTGTGGCAGCATGGATCAAGAGCGGTGGCGAGTGGCCGGAGTATAACCAGGACGCGGCGAGCGCGCCACTCTGGTCCTTGGCGCCAGTGAAGCGGCTTGCACCTCCCCAAGTCAAGCCGCGGGCCTGGGTTCGAAATCCGATCGATTCGTTCGTACTGGCCGGCCTTCAAAAGAGAGGCTTCATTCCCGCGCCGGAGGCGGACAGGCGCACCCTGCTACGGCGAGTTACGTTTGACCTTGCCGGCCTTCCGCCGTCGGCGGGGGCCACCGCGGCATTCCTTGCCGACAAGAGTCCGAAGGCCTATGAGCGCACCGTCGACCGTCTTCTCGCATCGCCAAGGTATGGAGAGCGCTGGGCTCGCTACTGGCTGGACTTGGTGCGATATGCCGATACGAATGGCTACGAACGCGACGCAGAGAAGCCCTACTCGTGGAAGTATCGCGACTACGTGATCAACGCGCTGAATACCGACAAGCCGTACGACCAGTTTGTGCGCGAGCAGCTTGCCGGAGACGAACTGCCGAACAGAACGGAGCAGACAGTCTCCGCCACCGGCTTCCTTCGGCTCGGCACCTGGGACGACGAGCCCAACGATGCGCTCGAGTATCGCTACGAACGACTGGACGATCTGGTGCATGCGTCCTCAACGGCGTTTTTGGGAGTAACAGTGCGCTGCGCACGCTGCCACGATCACAAGTTTGATCCCATCACCCAGAAGGACTACTATGCGTTTGGCGCAGCTTTCTACGGCGGATATCTCGACCCAGGTGACGGTAAGTTCTTTGGGGGGCCACCGCCAGATCGCCTGGGGTTCTCTACGCTGGGATTCACGGACCGGGGACGTACGGCGCCTCCACTGCACCTCCTGAAAGGGGGAGATCCGCGAAAGCAACTCGACGTGGTTGAGCCCGAGACGCTTAGCATGGTTCCCGGCATTCGCCGAAAGCTCGCGCCGTCCAGGCCGGACGCAGCCACAACTGAACGCAGGAGGCAACTTGCAGACTGGATAGTCGATCCGGCTAATCCCCTCACCGCTAGAGTGCTGGTGAATCGGCTGTGGCAGCATCACTTCGGCGAGGGCATCGTTCGCACGCCAAACAACTTTGGCCGCAAGGGGTCCGCTCCAACGCACCCGGAACTGCTGGATTGGCTCGCTTACGAGTTAATGCACCCGTCAGATCCGACCGCCACACCCTGGACACTGAAGCGGATGCATCGGCTAATCTTGCTCAGCAATACGTATCGGATGGCTTCGAACCACCCTTTGCAGGCGGAGTATGCCAACAAGGACTCCGCGAATGAGAGTCTGTGGCGGCAGAACCGGCAGCGCCTCGACGCGGATGCCTTGCGAGACAGCATGCTGGCGGTTAGCGGCGACCTGAATTTGCGGGAGGGCGGGCGAGGTTTTGTCTCAACGGTCTCTCGCGAGGCGCTCGAAGGCTTGAGCCGCAAGGGCGCGGAGTGGAATCCGAGCCCGCCCAAAGAGCAGAATCGCAGGAGCATATATATGTTTCTCAAGCGCGCGCTCATCGATCCGCTGATGACGGTGTTCGACTTTGCAGACACCACCGCGCCGCTTGAAGCGCGCGATGTAACCACCGTCGCGCCGCAGTCACTCGCGATGATGAACAATGCGTTTGTTGTTGCCCGTGCCGAGAGCATGGCAAGGCGTGCTTCGGCAGCCGGAGCCGTAGCCCGAAGCCGGATCATTGCTCTCTATCGGACGGCGCTCGGACGAACGCCCACTGCGCTAGAGCTCGAAGCGGCGGAGCGATATGTCGCGTCGCGTTCTGCCGTCGCCCGCGCAGGTTCCGGTCCAGTTCCAGCCATGCCTGCTGCACCGAGCCTTTGGCTTCGCGCAGACGCGGGCGTGGAGGTGGACGCATCGGGCCGCGTACAGGCATGGAAGGACCAGGGCTCTGGTGTTCGTGCGGCGAGTCAAGGTACACCGAGCGCCCGTCCTACACTTGTTGCCAACGCACTCAATGGCAAACCGGCCATTCGTTTTGTTGGAAATGGCGAGTGGTTAGCCCTCGCCGAGGCTCCCATAACCAAGCAGCAGTTTACGGTAGTTGCGGTCGTTAGCGATCAGGCCTCCGCGACCGGTGCGTCGCACCGAGCGCTTTTGTCGAATTGGCGAAAGGCGACCAACGTGGGATCGTCGATGTTCCTCGGAACCACCGGCGACGGCCTGGTGCGGCTGTCGGATGCGTTCGCGCCCGCCGGCACGCTGGGAATTTCACAGAAGCATTTCATTCTCACGGCAGTGTCGGACGAGTCGAGTGCCGCCACGTTTCAGAACCGAGGGGAGATAGCTCGGCGGCAGTCCGCCATCGAACCGCGCAATCT
>VFKD01000157.1 GCA_009885735.1 bacterium | reverse complement strand
GGGCAGCTCGGTCATGTTCTTTGCAAGCTCAATGGCATCATTTACTCGGCCAATGTGAATGAGATCTCGAATGAGCCATTCATTGTTGTGCGCATAGTTCCCAATCTGGTCGGGCAGGATGCGGTCGCGCATCATGAAGGCGTGGTCGGTTCTGGAGGAGGCCTCTTGCTGCCATGCGGCATCGGCATAGCGCATGAGCCCGCTGAAGATGTGCCCAGGCATGTGCCATGCGTGAGCGATTGCGGAGGAGGTTTGGCCGAAGAGGGCTGCAGAATTCAGCGCGCGTTTGTTGTCTTGATAGTCCCACAGGTGAATGCGATAGTGGTGACACGGATGATTTGGGTCCACAGCCAACACTTCGTTCAGCAGCTTGTCCACGCGCTCGCGGCTCTCCTTGTTCAGGCTGCCGGCCTCCCAAAGATTGAGGCCAAGGAACGCCTTCGCCTCAATGTCGGAGGGATAGGCGGCTGAGATCTTCTCGATAGCGGCGACGAACACTTTGTCCTTCTTGGTATCAGGCTTATCGGAGAGTGCGGCGGCAAGGCCGTCGATCCACATCGCCTCGCGGGCATCAGCATGATTTCGAAGGTCCACAGCCCGCTTGATGAACTTCCGTGCTCGGTCATCGTTGTTGATGTTTGCCATCGCCATGCCCCAATAGGCCATGGAGAAGTTCGGGTCAAAGGTGGCAGCCTGTCGAAACGAGCGCTCAGCCTCGAACCACCAGAAGCCATGAAGCTGTCCGACGCCCTGGTTGAAGAACTTTCTTGCCTCCACGGAAGCGGTGGTGCAGTGAAAGTCAATCCTAGGGATGCCCTTCATCAGGTAGGCGCGTTGCCGCGGGCCGTCGTTGAAGGCCTCGCCGTGCACGGAGTGCCCCGGCAGCGGTCCCTGGGCGGGCGGCTGCTGGGCCTGTGCAATGCCAATGCACAGTGCAACGACAGTAGCAATCAGTGCGATGATGCGGACGATCTTCATTTAGCGGGTTCCCTTACCCCAGGTAATTCATGAATGTGTCGATAATGCACGGTCAATGGTGATCTTGATATCGCGTTAGATTCCCACGGCATGAATGCCGAGGCTATTCAAAACAACGCCGCTGAAGCGGCCTAGCCAAAAACCCCTTAGCCCGCGCAGCGGGGTTCTAAGGAGTAGCCCCGCGCTTCCGCGCTGGGAACTGAGACGCTGCGATTCCCACGGTATGAATGCCGAGGCTACTCTTAATAACGCCGCTGAAGCGGCCTGCCCCTAAATCTGTTAGGCCGCGCAGCGGGGTTCTAGCGAGTAGCCCAGCGCTTCAGCGCTGGGACCGTGGCCGGCCCGGTTCCTTCAGCGCTGGGAAGACCAGAACGCATACGTTGAAATGGCGGAGCTAGCCGTCCACATGCCCATAGTAGAGCGCCCGCGTCTCGGCCACCTTCTTGCCGACCGCAAGCAGCGCCTCTTTCTCGGCGACTGAGAGCGGCGAATAGCTTCGCGCGACGTCGATGGCGAGGCGCGCCTCTTTCTCGTTATTGAAGCCAATGACGGCACAATGAACTCCCGGAATGCCGAGAGCGTAACGAATGGCATGCTCGTGATGGTCCACCAGTGTGCCCTGAGTCGTGCCGTCATACTTCCAGTCCTTGGCTCCGCCCAGCACCTTCATCGCCACCACGCCTGCCTTCTGCTTCGCAGCAGCGGGCAGAACCAACCCCTCGAAATCGTAGTGTACGCGGTCTGCATAGTTCAGCGCCACCATGGTGACGTCGATCACGCCAGACTCGATGACCTTTGCATATCGGCCCGCGCGCATGTGCCCGCTCACACCGATGAATCGTGTCAGGCCCTTGTCGCGCGCGGCGCGGAGCCCTTCGAGTGCGCCGCCTTTAGCGAGTATCTTGTCCATGTTGAAGTCGCCCAGGTTGTGGATATGCACCAGGTCCACATGGTCCACGCCCAGGTCGACAAGGCTCTTCTCGAGCTGGCGCAGCACGCCGTCCTTGGATTCGTCCGATTGAGCGTTCACCTTGGTCACCACGAAGAGGCCGCCGCGCCTCGCCTTCAGTACTGGCTTCAGCTTCATCTCGGCGTTGCCGTACTTGCTCTTCGGGTCGCCATAGACCGGGGCTGTGTCTACGTAGCGCACGCCCATGTCGAGGATGGCGTTCACAATACGGGTCACCTCGTCCGGATGTGTGTTGTCGCTCCCAAGCGGCGCGGTTCCGAGGCCCACAAGGGGCACGCGCTCGCCCGTTCGCCCAAGCACTCGGCTCGGCATCGGCGATTGAACGGCTAGGGCAGAGTGGGGGTCTGCCACGGCGACTGCGCCTGCGGCCACTGCTGCTCCGCCTAGAAGGTCTCTGCGTGTGATGCTCATGGGGGCGTCTCCTGGGTTGCAGCAAACTAGTACGTGAAGTATATCACGCGCGCGCCCCTGCGGCAAGGCACGCGTTGATCATCTTGATTGGCGAGCCTAATCACGCTCGTGAAGGCGCTTCTCGGCGAACTCCTTGGCGTGGTACGTAACAAGAACGTCCGCGCCCGCGCGCTTGATGCAAGTTAGTGTCTCGGCGATCGCACGGTCTTCGTCGATCCAGCCGTTCGCGGCTGCGGCCTTCAACATTGAGTACTCCCCGCTCACGTTGTAGGCCGCAATCGGCACGTCGAATGCGTCGCGCACCTCGCGGATAATGTCCAGGTACGGGAGCGCGGGCTTCACCATCACGGCATCGGCACCCTCGGCGATGTCGAGCTCCACTTCGCGGAGCGCCTCGCGGCGGTTCGATGGATCCATCTGGTAGCCCCTGCGATCTCCGAACTGTGGCGCGCTGTCTGCCGCATCGCGAAACGGACCATAGAATGCGCTGCAATATTTCGCGGAGTAGGCCAATATCGGCGTCTCGATCAGGCCCTCATCGTCCAGCGCTTCGCGAATGGCGCCCACGCGGCCATCCATCATATCGGAAGGAGCAACGATGTCCGCGCCTGCCTGAGCGTAGCAGACCGCAGTCTTCGCCAAGATGGGAAGCGTCGCGTCGTTGTCGACTCGACCATCGCGCAAAACCCCGCAGTGTCCATGCGAGGTGTACTCGCAAAGGCAGACATCCGCAACAACCAGGAGACGTTCACCCACCTCGGCCTTCACCGCGCGGATGGCCTTGGCGAGGATTCCCGTGTCTGCGTGCGCCTCGCTGCCGGTCTCGTCCTTGTGGTTCGGGATGCCAAACAAAATGACGCCGAGGAGGCCAAGCTCCGGCAGAGTGGCGACCTCGCGGCGCAGGTCGTCCAGGGAATATCGGGAGATGCCGGGCATGGAGGCGATGGCCTGAGTTGCGCCCTCCGAGACGAACATCGGCCAGATGAGCTGCTCTGGTGTGATGCGTGATTCCCGGGCGAAAGCGCGCAGCTTCGG
>VFKD01000555.1 GCA_009885735.1 bacterium | reverse complement strand
GCTGCCCGAACTGCAAGGGCTGCGGCCTTACCGACATGGTGAGCGACAACGCGGATTCTGCTTACAGCGAGGGCACTCCAGAGGAGCTGGACCTGGGGGAGATTGGGTAGCGGGACCGGCACCCTCTCGTCAATCTCTCACTAGCATTCTGAGTGCGCGTCAGCCGCAACGAAAACCGTCGTTCCCGCATGAGCCTGCCCCGTTCCGACCTTAAACGGGATAAGCGGGAACGAAAGACCAAGCCTCGCAGCCCTCGCCCATCACATTCAGGATCCGCTCACCCGAATGAAGTTCGGCAACGGCGTCGTAGCCCGATCTATTCACAAAGAAGCCAGCGCTCTTTCGTCGTTCCGGCAGAAGTAGGAATCCACGAGGGCGAGGCTGGATTCCCGCTAACGGCATGCGGGAACGACGGTTTGACGGTCTGTACCGCTCTCACGAGCATTGTGAATAATGCGGAGTAGTCTCTGCCGAACCGTGTATTGAGCTTGTGCCGCTCGTCATGGAGCACAAACCCTTTGATGACGAACTCCTTGAGGGTCTCGGTCGCCCAGATCCGAAACCGGGTCGCCTTTTTGGAGTTGACGCGGTAGCCAATCGCGATGATCGCGTCGAGCGAAAAGTGCAGAACCTGATACGTCTTCCCGTCGGTGGCAGTATGTGCAAATTCTGCACTAACTGACTCTCGGTCAAGCTCTCCATCGTCGAAGATGTTCCCCAAGTGCTTGGATATGACCGGCCGATCCACGTCAAACAACTCGGCCATGCGCGCCTGGGTCAACCAAAACGTCTCGCCCTCGTAGGCGACCTCCACCTTAACGACGCCGTCGGGCGACGAGTAGAGAATTATCTCACTCATCGCCGGCTTCATCGCTTTTCGGGCTCGGGCAGGGGCGCAGCCTGCCTGGTGCCTGGATATTTACATTGCTGGACAATGGCAGCCTTTCGACCGGCATCAAGCTTTGGGCGTGGCTGGAATGGATAACAGTTCGACGGTCGCCCCGCGTTTCCTCATAGTTACTCTTCCCAGCCGCGCGAATCCGGAAAGTCGAATTCATGGGGCCGATGAGACACATGGTACCACTGGGACGCATGAGACGAGACCGGACCCGCACCTATAAGGCATCGGTGCCGTGGCGGGCGAGACGCCCGCGCTCCGGCACCCTTCTCCCCTCACCCCCGCTCATCTTGAGCCAGCCACAGCCCTAACGTGGCTGAGTCGAAGGACCCTTCCGAGGAGAGGGGCGGGGCGGGGGCGAGGGGACCTCGACCGGACTGCCCACAGCGACTGCATTCTTCTAATCCGGGCGAAGCATCCGCATACAGCCGATGCGTTGTTGCCGAAAGTTGATCTGGCGGATGCTGTCGCCCCTACGTCCCGCTGCCCTCTGCGCCAATCAGCTACGAAATAGAGTCAATGGGGCACGTCACGCCTCCAGCCGTAACCAAAGACCAAAGTGTCTGAGTTCAAAGCGCGCCCTTCGACTGCTCGACGGTGAGGCTGTCGAGCGGTCAGGACGAACGGATCATCGTCGCGCACGTAGGGATTCGTTCGTGGGCTAGGCGTCCGGCAACAGCTATACTGCTCTGACGGACACGTTCCTCGCGGATGCTTAGCCACTACCGGCGGGTGGTCTCCACCCGCATCACGGTGAGCACATACCGGAACGTCTCGCCGCCGCGGCTCTCCGCGTCGGTAAGTTCGATCGTGTAGTCGCCGTCGGATACAGCCGTCAACGAGAGATGTCGGTCACGCTTCTCGCTGCCTCCCAAGAGGGCGATGGAGGCACGACGCGGGTTTCGCACACGGACCATCGCGTCGAGAGCGGAGCCCAAGCTCCCTGCGAACAGACCTATCTCCCAGGTGTCGCCGGCCTTTGCGTGGAACCGAAAGATGTCCGGCGAATCTGCGTTCAGCGCCCCGGTTACGGCTATGCGGGAATCCGACAATGTCATCGCTTGTGCCGGCGTCTGGTTTGGCCGCTTCACCTGCAGTACGGTGAAACCAGCGGGAAGCGCGACGAGACTCCGGGTCACAACCGCACCAACGTGCTGCAAGCCCACTTCAACCGCTGTGGGAACAGGCAGTGCGCCAGCAGTCAACTCCGCCTCTACCTGTATGGACCCACGCTTCTTGGAGTCGCCCTCGGTTGGCTTTGTGGCGATAAGCCGTCCAGATAGCGGGAGTTTCAGGACAAGCCCCGTCGGCGCCAACGCCTCTCCATAGAACATGACAATGGTTGGCTTCCCGGATGCCAGCACAAGCGATGATTCGGCCTTTACCTCCGGCTTCGCAGCAGCCTGACCGAGGCTCAGCAGACCGAGGATGGCCGCCGACCACTCAAGAAGCGCCAATCTAGGTCCAGAGCTCCTTGATGTGCTCGCACTCAGGCAGCAGCGCAATCGGGCGCCCCTGCGGGGTGACGAGCTGCTTTTCGTGGTCAATCCCAAGGGCATGGTAGATGGTCGCGGCCACCTCGGGCGGGCGAATCGGCCTGTCGGTAACGTATTCGCCGCGCTCGTCCGTGGTCCCGATTACCTGACCGCCGCGCACTCCCGCGCCCGCGAAGAGCATAACTCCCGCGTTGCCCCAATGGTCGCGCCCATTGTCCTTGTTGATTTTGCTGGTGCGGCCAAAGTCGCCATACATCGCGACAAGGGTCTCCTTGAGCAGGCCGCGATCCTGCATGTCTCGCAACAGAGCGGCGACCGCTCTGTCGAAGCCGGGCAGCATCGTGTCGCATGCCCCAAAGATGTTCGCATGGTGGTCCCAGGCGCTATAGCTGAGCATCACAAATCGCACTCCGGCCTCGATGAGCCGCCGAGAGAGCAGCGCCTGCTTGCCCCATCGGTCTGTCTTGCCGTAGGCTTCCTGCGTCTTGTCCGTCTCCTTGCCGAGGTCGAACGCATTTCGCGCCTCGGAGGAGAGGAGCATTTGCGCCGCACGTTGATAGAACGCATCCATGGAAGCAAGCTGGTCGCTGCCCTCCACCCGCTTCGCCAAATTGTCGATAACCTTCAGCATGCTCTGCCGGCGGCTCAGGCGCTGCTCGGGCACACCTGCCAGGAGCGAGAGATTCGGCACCTTCCAGTTGCCGTCCGCGGGATCACCTGCCTTGAAGCTCTCGAAGCGCTCCCCGAGCCAAGCGGCCTTGCCAAGCTCCCAAGTGAACGAGTGGTTGCGAGGGATGGCGATATAGGGTGGGAGCGTGTTCGCCGGCGCAACCTCGTGCGATACGATGCTGCCGATGCTCGGATAATCTCCGCCCTGCATCACCCCATAGTTGCCGGTGAGCATCCACTGCGCGGCGGTCTCGTGGTGGTCGCTGCCCGTCACCTGCCCGCGGCACAACGCGAACAGATCGGTACACTTCGCAAGCTGCGGCATCTTGGCCGAGAAGCGTACTCCGGCAATGCCCGTGGGGATGACCCCATACTTGCCGCGAATCTCCTGCGGAGCGTCCGGCTTCGGGTCGAGAGAATCGTGATGAGTGATGCCTCCGCCCAAGTATATGAGCAGCACGCTCTTCGCCTTTGCGCGGGCGGCAACTTTGTCGGCGGCCTGAGCGGCCTCTATGCGCAACAGCTCCGGCAGCGAGAGGCCCAGCACAGAGAGAGCGCCCGCGCGCACGAAGTGCCGTCGCGTCACTCCACTGCAGAGAGTCTGTCCCGCTCCCGCGTCAAAGTCCAGCATTAATCGTTTCCCTCACCGTGGTCAGCTCGATCAGCCAACTACTTGAATAGGTCATCCACCGGCATGCTCCAACCGGGAACGGCCGGCTCCGCATTCGCAACTTTCCCTCGCTGGAAGAGCGCGGGTTTGGCATCGTTCGGTCGGTACATTCGCACAACGTCAATGCTCTTTAGGTCGACATCCCACACAACAAGCGTTCCTGCGGCAAAGTAGTCGTCGCGCTTGGCGGCCATCTCGCGCTCCGCCCGAGGACCGTAATCGCCTTCGCTTCGCACTTCCACGGCGAAGTCTGGAGGACCTTCGAGGAACTTCAAATCTGTGTCCGGTCCCGAGTACCAGGAGACATCGGGTGAGAAGGATCTACGTCCACGCGCATTCACTATGTATGCGGCATTGTCCGTATAGGACAAGCCGCTGTTGGACGTGCTCTCATGTGCCCGAAGACTGATGTAGATAGAGCCTGCTGCCCTGTTTGGGCGTGCTCCAGTCGGCGACATGTGGACAATCTCTCCTTCTATCAGTTCTGCCTTGCCATCCTCCGGAATGTGGTACAGATCCTCAATCGTAGCACGAAGCTTGGTTACCATGTCAGTTACCCCACTATATCGCTATTCAAACAGCTCGTCCACCGGCATGGTCCAGCCGGGAACCGCCGGCTCCGCATTCGCGGTCTCCCCTCGCCGAAAGACCTCCGGTTCAACGCAATCCGGGCGATAGACGCTCACCACCACGTCTCCAAGCAAATCGACATCCCATACGACCTGAGTGCCTGCTGCGAAGTAGTCGTCGCGCTTCGCTGCCATTCGAGCTTCCGCGTCAACGCCATAGTCGTTCTCGCCACGAACTTCTGCAGCGAATGGTGGTGCTCCCTCTGGAAACTTCATACCCGTATCCGGACCGGTATACCATGCCGCATCGGGAGAGAAAGACCTCTCGTTTGGAGTCCGCACCACAAATGCCACGGTCCCACCGAACGACCTTCCGCCGCCAGCCACCCTTTCGTGCATTAGGAGCGAATACCGGATGGCGCCGGCCGCACTGCTAGGCCACGCACCAGTCGGACCAAACACGACGATCTCACCGTCTATGAGCTCAGCTTGTCCGTCGTCCTCAACGAGGTACAGATCCTCAATGGTCGCCCGGCCACGCATACCCATCCTGATGCTTGCTCCTGTCTCGGCCGATTCGATCCAGACATCCCTATTCTACGCCAGATTCGGCGGGCGATCAATGGTTGAAGATGAACTCCTTGCTGTTGAGAAGCGCCCACAGCACATCCTGGAAGCCCTCGTCTCGCGAAGGCGCCTGCTTGATCAGTTCCGAAAGGCTAGCACTCTCCCGGGCCGAGGGCCTCCTCGCAAGGGCCGCGAGGTAGAGCGTCTCGATGATCTCTGCGTCATTCTGCTTCGAGGCGAGCAGAGCGGCAAGCGCGCCGTCCGACGCCTTCAACTTATCCTGAATCGCGGGTCCGTTCAGCAGTGCGAGAGCCTGGCTGATAGCCGGAGAACAGATGCGCTCTGTGTCGCTGGGCATGACGCGGGGCGGGCGCCCGAACGTATCGAGCATGATCGACGGTATCTCCGTGTCTGCCAGTTCGCACGCGCGCGTGCCCAGCGGCATCCCCGAAAAACGATCCGGAACCCCGGTCACCTGGCTCACTGCATCCGCAAGCTCCTCGGCGGGCAGCCTGCGGGCCGGGTAGTGAGAGAAATATCGCGTGTCGCTGCGGTTTGAGGAGTTCGACCGCGCAGAGCGCTGGTAGGCAGCAGACTGCATGATTGTCTTCATTAGCCGCTTCACGTCGAATTTGGACGCGCGGAAGTCAGCTACCATGGCGCGCATCAGAGGCTCGTTCGAAGCGGGATTCGTGCTGCGCACGTCGTCCACAGGCTCGATGATGCCGGTCCCGAAGCAGCGTGCCCAAATGCGGTTCACCATGGCCCGTGCGAACTCGTCCTGCCGCACGATCCACGCTGTCGCCTTCGCCCGCCGGTCTTCATCCTTGGCAAGGAATAGGTTCGAGCGATCCAGGGGCTGCGGCTCCACCACATTGCCCGTTCGCGGCTGCCGAACTTCCCCGCTTGCTGTAGCCACAATCTCGACGGGAGTC
Organism: bacterium; assembly: GCA_009885735.1. Classification (GTDB taxonomy): domain Bacteria; phylum Armatimonadota; class Chthonomonadetes; order Chthonomonadales; family CAJBBX01; genus VFKD01. The sequence continues at coordinate 2,802 of VFKD01000555.1, read as the reverse complement.
TCGGTGTCGCCGCCCTTTCCTCCCACCTGCTGCCAGAGCGAGGCGAACCGGTAGTAGTCATCTTGGGTATACCGCTCAGAAGGATGGTTGTGGCACTTCGCGCACTGAATGCGACTGCCTAGAAACACCTGCGCCACCATCTCTGACGTGGCTTCCGGGCTGCGAATCCAGTAGCGCTCGCCCGGCTTCTGCGGCACGCGGCTGACGAAGAAAAGCCCCTCGCGCTTGCTGTCGAGCTCTCCAGATGCGGTGAGGATGGCGGTTGCTACCTGGTCCCACGGCCTGTTTGCATTGAACTGCTCCATGAGCCACTGCTGCAGGAGCATCGCATTCTTGCGCTTGAGGTACTCCCGCCGCAGCACAAAGAGGTCGCCGTACTTCAGTGCCCACACCATGCCGTATTCCGGCCGAGCGAGCAGGCTGTCCAGCAGCGCCTCTCGCTTTCCACCGTCACGGCTGTCCAAAAACGTGCGAGCCTCGTCCACGGTGGGTAGAGTTCCCAACACATCAACATACGCTCTGCGAAGGAACTCCTCGTCCGTGCAGCCGCCCGAGGGTTCAATATTGAGCTGCCGCAGCTTGGCGTTGACGTAGTCATCGATGTTGTTTCGCCGCTGAGAGAATGCCGCCGCCCGAACTGTGTTGCGGTAGGGCGCTAGTACCCGCACCGCCGCAAGCCGGTTCATGTATCGCGCGGTAATGGCCGTCTCGCCCGGTCGGAGCATTCGAGCGACGCCCTTCTCGTTCACCACGGCGACGCCTACATCATTTGATGCAAAGACCGCTCGGCGCGTCACGTCGAGTTTGACGCCGTCCGAGAAATCCGCGATGACAGCCAACTCTTGCGTCTGGCCAGGTTTCATCTCGCGGTCGCCCGGGCGAATGGTGAGGCCAACGAGTGTTGGCTCGGATCCCATCGGACCTGGGGCGCCCTGAGCAAGCCACTCTCGCAGAAGTCGATGTTCTCGGCCTCCGGGAACAAGCCGCCGGCCGCCGCGATGCACGACCTCCAGCAGAGGCTTGCGAAGAAAGAGGCTCTGACTCGGCAGCGCTCGCGAGATTCGCCGTCCTCCCAGCGCTCGAGTAATGGCGACGAAATCCATCTCCGGAGCGTAGCCGCGCAAGCTGAGGGCGAATCCGCCCTTGCCCTGCTGGGCGCCATGGCAGGCGCCCGTGTTGCAGCCGAGACGGGAGAGACTGGGAATCACATCGTTAACGAAGGAGACAGGCTTCAGGTTCTGCGACGCGACAGGGGCGCCCAGAGGTCTGGCAATCAAGCGCTGGACGCGGCTGGATGACTGACCTGTGAAATCGCTGCTTGTTTGGATGAGCAGCGCAATAGCCTGTAGGTGTGCAATCAACATGAGGTAAACAATATCCCCTGCGCCGATGGCTTCAGTATACAGCAATGCGAATACAGTCGGCTGTCTGATGACTCCGCGGCAATCGGCATTCTCACAGGACGCAATACCAGACATAGAATCGAGGTTCAAGTGCGGACAAGGAACTTGGGATGCCGTATTGAACCATAGACAAGTGCAGCGTTGCATGGCTGCCACCGCACCAAGGTACCACAAATGAAGCCAGCGAAGATCGCAGCCGTTACAGCATCAAGCGGTCCTCGTATTTCAGCCAGATGTCTTGAGGACGGAACATTGCGACGCCCGAGTGCGTTTAGTTTCCAGGTAGTTGCTCTAGATCAGTCTGTATCACGTCGTTGCTCCACAATGTTGTGGGCGACGCGAGGCGCAGAATGTTTGCGCACACTCAGTGGCACTGTCGCGGACTTGCGTCATGGTGCTTGACGCAGCTTCGAGGATGCGGCGGCCAATGACGTCGAAAGTGCTCGGGTGCAAGAGGTGGTCCGGAGTTTAGTACAGTTCGACGGAATGTCGACTGTGGCGCAATATAGCCTACCAATAACAAATCGAAGTGGAGGTCGAAGAGATGATTCACCGGTTCTTTCAGCGAGTGTCTCTAGTTGTTCTAGGTGCCATGTGTCTAGCGTCTGTCCAAGCACGAGCAGACGTTATTCCTACTCTGTTCAACACGGGAGTCGACAGCGCCGGCGCGGTTCTGCCAGGCGATACGATCGGGGACCCGCATTACTCCCTCATCTCGGTTCCAGGGGGAACGTCCGATATCCGGATCATTAGTTCCGCCGGAGGATGGCCAATCCCGCCCTATATGGCGGACAACACCTCGTCAAGGTGGATTGGTCCAAACAACGATGCAGACCTGACCGGACCTGTTGGGACGTTCATCTATCGAACAACGTTCAGCCTTGCTGGGTTCGCCCCTGGAACAGCCTCCATCCTTGGCGGCTGGTCCACGGACAACAACGGGCTCGACATCCTGCTCAATGGAGTTAGCCTGGGCTTCACCACTCCGTTCACGTCCTTCTCATCGGGATTCTCCCCGTTCGCCATCTCCAGCGGCTTTGTCGCCGGAGTGAACACCCTGGATTTCGTTGTGAACAACGGAGGGTTGCCGACCGCGCTGAGAGTCGAGATGTCGGGAACTGCAGCGGTTCCGGAGCCAAGTTCGCTCGCTCTGTTGGCGGGCGCAGGCACTTCTGCGCTGTTGCTTGTGTTGCGCCGACGCCGCGCATAGTCGTTGGCTGTGCCCTGCCGTGTGCGGGGCACAGCCTCCACCTTTCCCCAACGCGATCGTCCTCTAGCTCGAAACCTTCCCCTGCGTCTCCTAAGTAACTGGCGCCTGCAGCAAGCACACTGAGCCGGCGAGTTGCACTTGCCGTTCTCCGTGCCTCTGTGTCTCTAGCGCAGCGGGTGGTTCAAGGTC
>VFKD01000092.1 GCA_009885735.1 bacterium | reverse complement strand
TGTATGGCATCATCAACGATCTGCAGATGCGTGCTGGTGTTCCGATCACTCGAGATATGATTGCTCCTCCCAGATTGGCACCCACGAAGGTTGGTCAGCACAAGAAGGGCTAGCCCGCATCATTCACAATGCTCCGGAAAGAGGTATAGACTGTCAAGCCGTCGTTCCCGCATGTCCTTAGCGGGAATCCAGGTTCGTCGTCCTGGATTCATGCATCCGCAGGAACGACGGAAGAGCGTCGGCGTCTTCCTGAATAGATCGGGCTAGCCTCTAGCCCTGCTCCTTTGCGGGCCCGTTTGCGCGGACCCTGATGGCTTCGACTTCCTGACAGGGAGCCACAGGGTTCGCAGGGTAAGGTCTGCGAGCGGGAACACGACGTTGAGGTTCTTGGTGTCGTCTATGTGGTGCCGCCGATGGTGGTCGTTCAGGAACAGGAAGACTCGCGTTCTCTCGATCCAGCGTCCGCGGGGCACATGCATCACAAAGTGAGACCATTCGTACGCCATGTAGTAAACTGCGATGGCTGCGAGCCCGCCCCATATCATCGGCATTCCGGTTATGTATTGGACGCCCCACACAATGGGGAAGTTTGCCGCCAGAAACAGTGGCAAAGCGAACCAGTCCATCATGATGTGCTTGCCATCGGGATCATCTGGCGCAGGGGAATCGTAGCGGTCGCCGCGGCTATACATCCCGTGGTGAGTGATGGCGTGGGCCTTGTAGGTAGCCGGAATCAGCTTGGGGCTATGGAACAGGTGCTTGTGGAACATCCATTCGAAGTAGCTGCCGTAGGCAAACCAGAGAAAAAACGCGGCAAATTGGCAGAGGAGATAGGTCACGCGCGGCTGTTCTCCTTTCGAGAAACGCGAGGCATTTTTGGGTACGTGAAAGCAAAGAGTGCGAGAGGATGCCGCGCTGGATGCAGACGTTGTTCCTCCCGTCCATCCAACGAAATTATACCTTCTCCGCTTTCCCGGCCTTCACAATCTAATACGCTTGCAAAGGCTACATGTCTTCACGAAATTCGTCGCCGGGCGCAAGCCTGGCGCCGCGCGCCCACTCGACGGCAGCCATGCGGCGCGAGCTCTCAGGTTGCACTTCCACCAGCTCAAGGACGCCCTCGCCGGTGGTTACACGGACGCCGGTGGCTGCAATGGAGAGAATCTGTCCGGTCGACGCCCAGGTACCGCCTGGATGCGGGACAACTGCCCACAGCTTGACGCGCTTGCCCGCGAACAATGTGGTGCAGCCGGGTGCTGGTGATAGGCCTCTGATGCGATTGTGAATCTGCGCCGCTGAATGTGTCCAGTCCACTCGGCAGTCCACCTGAGTGATAGCAGGCGCATATGTGGCCAGTGAGCTATCCTGGCGAACCCGAGGACAGTCACCTCTCTCCAGCGCGAGGAGAGTGTCAACAAGAAGCCCTGCCCCAATCGCTGCCATGCGCTCGGACAGGGTTCCGGCGGTGTCCTCCGGGAGAATCCTCACTGCAGCACTGAGGAGAATGTCTCCTGTGTCGAGCGTGGGCTCCATCCACATAGTTGTCACACCCGTCTCGGTCTCGCCTGCCATGAGGCATCGCTGGATGGGCGCGGCGCCTCGATAGCTGGGCAGGAGAGAGCCGTGTACGTTGACCGGACCCAGCGGAGGAAGCTCCAAGAGCGAACGAGGAACAATCTGACCAAATGCTGCAAGGGCGATGACATCTGGCCGAAGGCTTGTAGCAAGCTGAACGAACTCGGGCGCGCGAACCCTCTCCGGCTGCATGATGGGAAGGCCATGCTGCAGCGCCGCGCGCTTTACGGGAGACTCCCCGGGCCCTTTGCCGCGACCTCTTGGGCGGTCGGGCTGCGTTACAGCGGCCACGACCTCAAAACGATCATCTCCGATCAAGGCAGCAAGGGTTGGCACGGCGAATTCGGATGTGCCGAAGAAGAGGACGCGCATAAAAAGCAGTTACTCTTGAGGTCCAGTGGTCGGTTCGTCGTCCTCTTCCGGCATCAGCCACTCAAGGGTCTCCTCGACTGCCCTGTCGATGAAGAGGACTCCGTCGAGATGGTCGATCTCATGCTGAATCACTCGTGACTCCATCTCGGAGGCGCGACGCTTGAAGGGTCTACCAAGCATGTCCATGCCCTTCACGATGATCTCGTCGAAGCGCTTCACGTCTCCCTGCAGCAACGGCATCGAGAGACAACCTTCCGCGCCAATCTGCTCGCCCTTCTTCGAGATTATCTTCGGGTTGAGGATGACTCGCAGGGGGCTGTTCTCCTCGAGCAGTCGATAGATGATCACGCGCGCAGACACTCCGACTTGAGGAGCTGCGAGGCCAATTCCGCGGGCCAGCGTCATCTGCGTCTTCATGTGCTCCACGAGCTCGCGCGTGGAGCCGTTCGGCTTGCCCACAGGCGCGGCAATCTTGCGGAGCACTTCGGCAGGGTACTTCACGATGGCGTCTTCGCGAAGCTCCCAGAGACTTCTTATTTCCTCGGGTACGTCTACGTCAAATTGCATTCAGACCGCCCTCTTGGGATTGAACTTGAGGGAATTGTAGCATAGTGCTACGTCGAGTTGCGGGGATCACTCTGCTCAGTTGAGGATGCTGCAGAGCCGCTGGAATCCGCGCGCGCTCTATCATTGTGCTCTCGCCCGGTCGGGTTACCCATGGAGCGCGGGCGTCCCGCCCGCCACGGTCACGCCAGAACGCGTTGCTTCCTCGTTTTGCATGCCCAGCTCGTGATGCGCCCGAGACGGGCGCGCTCCGCAGGCTGGGTGCGAAAGCGCCTCGCCGGCCACGCTCGCGTCAGGCGAGGGCTCAAACCTGCGCCCCAACTCCTTCCGCATGCGCCACGGCCTGCTCCCAGGCAATCATCGCTGCCTCCAGCTCACCCTGAGCCCGGACGTAGTCCTGTGCAAGCGCGACAGCGTCATCTCCCGGCATGGGCGATCCGAGCGCCTCTTCGATCCGCTTAACCCAGTCCTCATTCAGCGATACGCTCTCCTCAAGCTTCTTGACATCTGCGCATGCCTTGCGCCTCTCCTTCGACAGCTGGTGCGAATTCATCCCTTGCGTAAGGGCATTTGCCGTCTGACCGCCGGACCCGTTTCGCGGCGTAACGGTCGGGCGGGGTGCGCTTGTGCCGCCGCCCTCGCGATACTTTGAGTAGGGAACGTCCACGAGCTTTGCCGTCCCACCGCTAAATGCGAGCGTGGAGGTAGTGACTTGGTCCAGGAGATATCTGTCGTGAGACACTAGCACCAGTGTTCCAGGGTAGGCGAGGAGCATCTCTCCGAGAGCCTCGCGAGAGTCGAGGTCCAGGTGGTTCGTCGGTTCGTCGAGGATAAGCAGGTTTGGCCGCGCATAGGCAAGCTGTGCGAGCGCGAGCTTGTTCTTCTCGCCTCCGGAGAGAGCTCGAACCTGCCGGAACACGTCGTCTCCGGTCAGCAGAAACTTCCCCAGGTGGTTTCGGGCTTCGCCAGGAGTCATCTCGGCCACATCCATCATGTTTTCGATGGCGGTGGCGTCCAGGTCGAGCGTGGAGGCTTCTTGCGCAAAGTAGCCCACGGTCACATTCGCGCCAAATCTTGCTTCACCGCTCGTTCCCGGCTCGAGGCCGAGCAGAATGCGAGCCAGCGTCGACTTGCCGCAGCCGTTTGGACCCACGACGCCGATCCGCGACCCACGGTTCACCAGCAGGCTGAGATCGGCGAAGAGCGTGCGGTCGCCAAATCGCTTTGTCAGTCGCTCAACGATGATGACCTCGTTGCCACTGCGGATATGCGGCGCCACTTTCGCCTGCATGGATGCGCTGCCGCCTGTCGGCCTCTCCGTCGCGTTGGCTCGAATCCGGTCTGCCCAGCGCTTGCGCATCACGGCCTGGGAGCGCTTCGAGGGAGTGTTCTTCCACTTCTCAAAGAATTCGTCGAGCCGAACGATCTCTTTCTGTTCACGCTCGAACTGCTCCGCTTGGCGCAGCCGACGCTCGGCTCTCTGCTTCCAGAACGCATCGAAGTTACCCGTGTAGACCGTTAGCTTCGCGCGGTCCAGCTCCGCGGTGGAGGTCACAACTCGATTCAGAAAGGTTCGATCGTGCGACACGACCAGCACGGCACCTCCGAACTCCCGCAGAAAGCCTTCAAGCCACTCCGTTGCACCCAGATCGAGGTGATTCGTGGGCTCGTCCAGCAGTAGGACATCGGGAGCGGAGAGGAGGAGCTTGGCAAGAGCAAGTCGCGTCTTTTCCCCTCCGGAGAGGCGAGAAGTGGGCTTGTCGATGTCTTCATCACCAAAACCCATGCGCTTGAGGACCTGGCGGATGTCTCGCAAGTTGTCGAAGCCGCCCATGGCCTCGAAGCGGTCGCGAAGGGCGCCATACTCGGCCATCACATCGTCGAGCAAATGGTGCTCTGCACTCATCGTCTTCTCAAGCTCGCGCAGCCGAGCCTCCATCTGCAGCACCGGTGCGAAGGCGTCTTCCGCCTCTTGGTAGACGGTCCAGCCGTGCTCCACCATCTGCTCCTGGCGAAGATAGCCGGTTCGGACGCTCGGAGAGCACGCCACACTTCCTCGGTCCGCCTCCATCTGGCCGGTAAGAATTCGCAGCAGAGTTGTCTTGCCGCAGCCGTTTCTGCCCACCAGGCCCAGCTTGGAGCCCCATTCCAAACGGAATGAGACACCATCGAGGATGGTGTCCGCGCCAAACGACTTCTGAACTTGACTGACAACGAGGAGGCTCATGGCGGTACTATTCTACCATCGGCATGAACGGGCACAGCAGAATTGG
>VFKD01000179.1 GCA_009885735.1 bacterium | reverse complement strand
TCTCGTCCACGGCGCAGCGATCATAGCTCTCGAGGCCCCTGCCCATCGCATAGGTCAGCAGTTTCTCGGTAAACGACTTGGCAAACTGTCTGCTCTGACCAAGTATTATGGCCTTCAACTCGGCGGGACCAGAGAACGACTTCCCGCTTGGCAGCGTGCCGGACGCATCCACCTTGAACGTCCCGTCCATCGTTCGCCATCGCCCAACTGCGTCAAAGTTCTCCAGGCCGAAGCCGATTGGGTCCATCCGGTTGTGGCAGCTCGCGCAGGTCGGGTCCTTGCGGTGCTGCTCCATTCTGGTTCGCAAGCTCCCTGTCAGCATGGCCTGCTTAGTCTCGGCGAGTTGCGGCACATTCGGCGGCGCGGGCGGAGGCGGCGTGCCGAGTATCTGCTCGAGCACCCACTTGCCGCGCTTCACCGGCGACGTTCTCGTTGGATTCGACGTAACTGTCAGCACCGATGCCTGCGTAAGAACCCCTCCGCGCTGCCCCGGAGCAAGCGCAACTCTCCTGAACTCCTCGCCCTGCACTCCATTTATACCATAGTGCGCGGCAAGCTGCTCGTTCACGAAGGTGTAGTTTGCATCGATCAAGTCCAGGACGCTTCGATTCTCGCGAACTATCGAATCCACAAACATGCGTGTCTCGGTGAACATCGCGTCACGCAGCTTGGGCGTGAACGTGGGGAAGCTGTCTGGGTCTGGAGCGGCTTGGTTCAGGTCGCGCAGAGTGAGCCACTGGCTGCCGAAGTTGTCTGCCATCGCGCTGGACTTTGGATCTTTGAGCATTCGGAGAACCTGAGCAGTGAGAACTTCGCGCGTCTGCAGTTTCCCTTGGCCGGCCAGCTTCAGGAGCTCGTCGTCCGGCATGCTGCTCCACAAGAAGTACGAGAGGCGCGACGCCATCTCGTAGCCCGAAAGCAGCCTGGATGCTTTCGGATTCGTCGGGTCCGGATCGACCTCAACACGAAACAAGAAGCTGGGCGAAACTAGCACGGCCTGGAGCGCAAGCTGGATGCCGCGCTCGAAGCTGTCGCCCTCGGTTTGCGCTGAGAGAGCAAGCTTCACGAGGCGGTCGATCTCCGCCTTGGTGACGGGGCGTCGAAACGCCCTGCGGACCACCGTGGCGAGTATCTTCCGCGCCGCAGCCTCGGGTCCCACTGCGGCTGCATCCGCAATGAAGAGCCGCTTGTGCGCCTCCGACAGTCCCTCCGCCTTCGCGCTGAGGGGACCCACGACCTCAATCGATTCAACGATCAGGTTGCGGTCCCGGTTTTTAGGGTCCTCTGCCTTGGCGTTATTGTAATCGTTTAGGAAACCTACCGCTATTCTGCTGACGCCGATAGGCGCTTGCACCCGGAACGAGTACGTTCCGGGCTCGTTCGCGCGGGCCGGCACGCTCACTTCCGCAATGCGAGTGCCTTGGAAGAGTTCAGACATCTTCACCGGCTCACTGCCGGCCTGGTCGCCAAATGCACGGACTCGGATGCTGTACTCTCCAGCGACCTCGAATCGATGGTCCATATACATCTCGCCGTTGGATGCCAGTATTCTGCCGCGCGGATGGGTCCTTCCCGCCCCTTGAAACGTTCGCTCGTCCGAAGCGGCGAAGCGCTTTCCTGGGAGTGAGGACTCCGGCAGCGCGACCACTTTTCGGGCGATCTGACCTGCGGCGCGAAGGTATTTCTCCATCAGCAGCGGCGAGATGGAGAGCACGTCCCCGATGTTGTCGAATCCATAGCCCACGTCGTCCGCCGGAAAGTCCGCCGCGGGCCTGAAGTCGATGCCCAGGAGGTCGCGAACTGTGTTGTTGTACTCTTCGCGGTTCAGCCGCCGAAGCGTTACTCGGCCTGGGTCGCGCACTTCACAATCGATGGTGGAGAGCGTGGTCTGGAGCCAGGTCACTATTCGGTCGCGGTCCGCCTTTGTGGGCTGCGGCGCCGCTTTGGGGGGCATGTGTCCCGAGGCCAGGTTCTCTGCCACGCTCTCCCAGGTGGACCTGGCTTTGAGCATGCCTGCCGTGTCGCGCGTGCCTGCAAGCACGATTCCCGCGGCTGGCTCCTTGGAGCCGTGGCATGAGCCGCAGTACTTGGCGACGAACGGCGCAACAACCTTGGCGAAGGCCGTGTCGGTCTTAGCCGCCGCCACGGACTGCTTGGGCTTGGGGCGCTGAACCGGCACGGCGGACGCCACCAGCGCGACCGGGCCCGACACGAGCGCGACGGCAACCAGGAGGGGATGCAGGGTTGATCCGCGGTTCCCGCCTAGTCTATTTGTCCGAGGCCGATTGGCCGGATATTGCAATGTAATCCTGTTCCTTTACAGCTCTGAAACGCTCCCACGACGCTGCCGTGGGCTCACATTGTTATGCGCCTCCGGCGTGAACGGCGCGGCCAATGTAGGGCAGGGGCTCCGTCCCCTGCCGTTGCCCTCCGTCGTGGTGGACGCTGTGGACTGAGTGGACAACTACGTCGACTGCCTCGTGTCCACCTCCTACCGCTACACCCATACATCCTGAGCGCTCACCAACTCCGGCTCACGCTGGGCAATGCACCTGCCGCATCGCGGCGCACTTTGTTGTCACCCTGTCTAACGACCAAAGCAACCACCCACCCATCCTGAGCGCTGCATTTCCGCTCATCCTGAGCATGCCACAGTCTTTCCGTGGCAGAGTCGAAGGAGCGTTCCGAACTGCAGTCGAAGGACACCGACATCGCGCACCCTTCGACTGCTCGTCGATGAGGCTGACGAGCGCTCAGGGCGAACGGATCTGGGCAATCCCTGCTCGCTTGGGTCTGCGCGGACTCTGTCCCTAACGCGCGCAGGCGGGTTTTGCAATTCCAGGGCCGGGTTTCAACCCGTGCCGTACGGCGAAATCGCCATTGCACAACGATATGATGCCCCCACCGACCGTCTAGTAACAAGAT
>VFKD01000443.1 GCA_009885735.1 bacterium | reverse complement strand
CTGGACTTCTGCGTGGGAGGGCAGTATGCCAGTGGGAACACGGGGACGCGCGCGGTGATCACGCCGGTCGGGGATAATGCGCAGGTGTGGATCGCCCACGGCGACGGGAGCCCTGCCAGCAACCCAAACGGAGTCTGGCAATACGGACGCCTGCCGGGCTCGACGTTCGAGCGATATGGAGACACCGCATGGCTCGGCACACTCGCCTTTTGGAGGAGGTACCCCAGCGAGGTTGCGACCGTGTTCAACACAGCCTACTATCCATTTTGGTTAAATCCCACCGATCCCATCTTCTTCCCGGAGCGTTCCCTGCAAATTCACCCCGAGTCGGATGGCACGCCGATGACAGTGCGGTTCACCGCTCCAGTGAAGGGCCTGTACCGCGCAGATACGCACTTCACCACGCGCAATTGGGGCGTCGGCACCACTACCAGGGTCGGCGTCGCCACCGGCGGCAGCCCCATCTGGAACGACTTCATTTGGAAGCCTAATGGCGAGAACCACAAGCGGTTCAACTCTCCAACGGGATATCCGATTGCGCTCAACGCCGGACAATCGATCGACTTCTTCGTTTCCAACGGAGGCAACGGCTACTTCAGTGACAGCACGGGTGTTTGGCCGTTCGTCCAACGTCAGAAGAACGCGACTTCGCCGTCCACGACGGCCTCGCTGTCAGGGAATCAGGGCAGCAGCGGCTGGTACGTTGGCCCGGTGCAGGTCACGCTTTCCTCGATGGACGACATGCCTGGTGTGGCCTCAACCATGTATCGCGTTGACGGCGGCGACTGGCAGACGTATTCCGGGCCGTTCACCCTATCCGACGACGGCCGCCACACTGTCGGCTATCTCAGCACCGATCTAGACGGCAATGCCGAGGCGGAGCGTTCTGTCACGGTCAACATCGACTCAAAGCCGCCGACGGTCACACCTGCAGACCTAATCGACCCGACATGGCGCAACACGAGCCTTTCCCAGGAATTCACTAGCTCAGATTCCCTCTCCGGATTGGCGAGCCCCGCAGATGCAGCCTTTACACTCACAGCGTCCGCCGAATCTCCAGACAAGAATACACCGACGGTCGTGAGTAGGTCCGTTTCGGACGTTGCGGGCAATTTCATCTTGCGCAAGGTCTCGGCCTTCATCGACCTTAGCGCTCCGCTTACGAGTCCCGCTATTGGCGGATCCATTCCGAAAGGGGGAGGAGACGGCTTTGCGGGGAGCGCAACGATCGACATGACCATGACGAACGATGTATTCTCCAGGGTGACCGAGAAGCTCTCGGGCTTGGCGGCAACCTACTATTCGATCGTTAAGGGCTTCAAGACCTCCGTTCCCGGAAATCTTACGTTCAGCACGTACGCGCAGCCGATCGTTTGGTCGACCGTCGGCGATTTCACGGTGTTCTACTACAGCAAAGATAATGCCGGCAATGTGGAGCAGGTGAGATGGAGAACGTTCTCGGTTAAGAACAAGTAAGCACCTGCCTTGCGGCAGGTCGGTCCATTGCCGCACCATCTCAGGTGACGGGCCTGAATCTGTGGACACTCCCGCGGATTCCGCCCCGTCCTTCAAAAAGCCGGTTCCTAACGCCTAACGGCTGTCGTGCACCGCCACCAGAGGTATTGGGTCGCGTGAGATGTTGTAGGCGGGTCAAGTCTAGCAAACACGCGAATTGTCACCCCGAGCGGAGCCGCAGCCGATTCCCTCGCCCCAACCCTCTCCCTGCCGCTCGTTCCTCGCTGGGAGAGGGAGGAGCGTGGCACAGTCGAAGGGTCCGGCAGTAATTCTCCGGCAATGCACTACCGGATGCTTCGGCTGCGGTTCGGAACGGCTGAACCTTCGCTCAGCATGACAGTACAATTGCTACGAGGTGCAGACTTTCCGAGCTGTCGCCGCGACTTGTGGAGTGATTGCAGGTCACTACACGTTAGGGGTGCGTACAACTCGTCGGTCTGAGGCGGAGCCTCGCTAGTCGACAACCTCGAACGTGTCGTCCCGTCTTCATGCTGGCGCCACTCTGACTTACATGTCCGTGTGAGTCAAATGGTGTGTATAGCAATTCAACCGACCGTTGTCCACCTAGCTGATACCGCTATCAACTCGTCGTGAGCGGGTTATTTCGTAGTAGAACCGTAGCTT
>VFKD01000498.1 GCA_009885735.1 bacterium | reverse complement strand
GCCGTGTTGATGCTGGGCAGCGCCACGCCCTCGGTGGAGACCTACCACGCGGCGCTGGCAGGCAAGCTTGAGCTGCTTGCCATGCCGACCCGCATCGATGACAGGCCGCTGCCCGGAGTGCATGTAGTGGATATGCGCGAAGAGATGAAGACCCGCAAGGCGCTCTTCAGCATCGCTCTGGAGGAGAGGATAGCCGCGCAGATCGCTGCGGGCAAGCAGGTGATACTCTTCCTGAACCGGCGGGGCTGGGCACAGTTCGTGCTTTGCCGAGACTGCGGATATGTGGCGAAGTGCCCACACTGCGCGGTCTCGCTCGCGTTCCACTCGGCCCGCGCACAGCTCGCCTGCCATCACTGCGGATATTCACACGCGGCGCCAACGCTCTGCCCGGACTGCGGCGGCACGCGCATACGGGGCTTCGGGCTCGGCACCGAGCGCGTGGAGGACACGGTTCGCACCCTGTTTCCCTCGGCCCGCGTGCTGCGGCTGGACAAGGACACCACCAAGAAGAAGGGCTCGCACCACGACATTCTCTCGCACTTCCGCAGGCGCGAAGCCGATGTGCTGATCGGCACGCAGATGGTGGCGAAGGGGCTCGACTTTCCGGAGGTGACGCTTGTCGGAGTGGTGAGCGCCGACACTGGGATTCACATTCCGGACTTTCGCGCGGCCGAGAGGACCTTCCAGCTCCTAACGCAGGTGGCGGGCCGTGCCGGGCGCGGCGAGAGCGCGGGAGAGGTGGTGATACAGACCTTCTCGCCGGACCACTACGCAGTGCAGGCGGCGATCCACCACGACTATGAAGGGTTCTATGCCAAGGAGATTGAGTTTCGACGAGAGCTTGCGTATCCGCCGTTTCGTCGGTTTGCGCACCTGGTCTGCTCGTCGGACACCGCCGCTATTGCCCAGGAATCGGCGGAAGCGTTGGCCAAGGCGCTGACTAGAGCCAAGCCGAAGGAGGCGGAGGTGATTGGCCCCGGTCCCGCGCCTCTCGCGCGGCTGAAGGGGTCATTTCGGTTTCACGTCGCGCTCCGCGCGCCGCTGGAGGCGGATCTTTCTGGGATGGTGCGCATCGCGCTTGCCGCGGTGCCTGCCGCAGTGCGGCGGATTACTTCGGTAGATATCGACCCGCAGAGCATGGTGTAGCGGGGAACGGCAAGGGCGACGGAGGACGGGAGACCGGGGACGGTTCTTCGACCCTTCGACTGAGGCACGGTGAGGCTGTGCCTCGCTCAGGGTGAGCGGATGTAGTGGGCTGCCGAGCGCTCAGGATGATCGGGTCGCACGGAATGCCGTGCATGGTGTAGGGGCGACAGCATCCGCACGGAACGTGTCCACCCATGCACAAAAGGCCGTAAGCGGATGCTTCGCCCGAGGACAAACCGTATTGCACAGGACTGCGGCATGGATCGCAGGCGCGGTGTGCCAATGGCGGGCGAAGCATCCGCGTGGAACCGATACGCCCTGACTCAAGGTTGTCCGGCGGATGCTGTCGCCCCTACGAGACGGTGCGGTCCTTCGACTCTGCCACGATACGGCTGTGGCAGGCTCAGGATGAGCGGATAGGACGTGTAGGGGCGAGAGCATCCGCGCAGAAGGTGTCCACCCATGCGCAAAGGCCATACGCGGATGCTTCGCCCGAGGAAGAACGGGGTTGCGGAGAGCCGGGCGAAGCATCCGCCTGGAACCGAGTCGCTCTGGCGGTAGGTGGCTAGGCCGTGTGAGTCAAATGGTGTGTATAGCAATTCAACCGACCGTTGTCCACCTAGCTGATACCGCTATCAACTCGTCGTGAGCGGGTTATTTCGTAGTAGAACCGTAGCTT
>VFKD01000052.1 GCA_009885735.1 bacterium | reverse complement strand
GTAGGGTGGTGGCCGTTGGCACCACGGCGGTGCGGGTACTCGAGAGTGCAGCCGTTGACAAGGGGCGCGTACGAGCAACGTCCGGCGAGACGCGCCTATTCATTCGACCGGGCTTTGAGTTTCGTGTGGTGGACGCGATCCTAACGAACTTTCACCTGCCGAAGTCGACCCTGTTGATGATGGTCTCGGCCTTTTGCGGTCGGGAGCGAATGCTGAAGGCCTACGGTGAGGCGATAGATCGTGGCTACCTGTTCTATAGCTTTGGAGATGCGATGCTGATGATCTAGCGGCGCTCCATACCGCGTCCTGAACTCTTGGGAGTGACAGATGAGATTAGACGAATGGCAGCAATACATAGACAGTCAGTTTCTGGATCTCTCCACAGCAGCGAATTCGGCCCTTGATGAGCATTCCGAGTTCGACTTAGCGTCCCCAATGGCTTCAAGTGGGCAAAACTCCGTGCCTGAGGGAGAACCCATTATCGCCATGGCAGACATGCGGCCCGAGCTGATTGCTGTGTCCACTCTAAGCCACATTGACGAAGCGGACGTTCCGTCTATTGAGAGTTACCTGCCCTTCCTCCGAAAGTCGGAACCGGCGCCGGTCGTGACGGAGCCAGAGCCTGACGAGGGTGTGGAAGTTCAGACAATCGCGGAAATTGAGCTTCTGGAGAATGTGTCGGACGCGGGCGAGCCTGCCGCAGAGATGCCGTCGGAATATGGGGTCGAGACTCTGGCCGTTGTGACAAGCATAGTCGAACATGCAGCGCCAAACGGGCCGATGGCCCTGCGCGAGGTCGTTCCAGGGAGGCGAATAGCGCCGATGCGCTCTGTGAAGAAGCGTGAACAGGCGGAGCCTCTTGATGAGATCACGCTTTGGCAGCTTGTGCCTCGGCACATCCAGTCGTTGGTGGCCATGGGATCGGATGGCGTGGCACAGCACAGCTACAAGCGCGGATTTAGAGAATCGCGCCTCGAGATGATCCGTCGATTGCTGGATCCCACTCTGTCGCTCGAGGACGCTGCCCGGCTACTGAATGTTTGCCCCACCACGGTTC
>VFKD01000140.1 GCA_009885735.1 bacterium | reverse complement strand
GTCTCGAGCCGCTGAAGGGCTGTGTCGAAGCTCATGTCGTAGCGCGTCGTGGTATCTCGAAGCTCCGCAATCTGCGCGCTCATCTGCCTGAGCTGCTCGGTGACCTGTGAACTTCCCTTTGGGTCTGACAAGTGGAGTATCTCAGCCATCCTCCGCTTGTGTGCCAAGACCATGGCGACAATCGGAATCGAGAAGATAACCATGAGCGGAAACATTGCTTCCATGTCTGCGATTCTCCCCTAGTTTCGCTGCACGTTCACAGATTCAGCGGTCTTGGACTGCTCGATCTGCGTCACCCGGCTCTCGATGCGCTGCAGGGCCGTGTCGAAGCTCATGTCATAGCGAGTAGTCGTGTCGCGCAGTTCTTCGACTTGCTTCTTGAGTGCGCGCAGCTCTTCCGAGGTAGAGTTTCCCGCGCCGGCCTGCAGCTTGAGCTTGAGTTCCGCCATCTTGCGTTGATGCCCGTAAGTAATCCAGGTGATGAGCATGGAGAACGACATCACCGTGCCAATGACGGCGACCAATGCCTCTGGAAATTCCATACCCTAGCTCCCCACGCCCGACGTGCGCTCTCCGACAGTCACCTGCTGAGACGTGCTCATGCGCTGCTCCACATGGTTTAGCCTGCTCTCCATCCGCTGCAGCGCCGAGTCGAAGCTCACGTCGTACTTCGTGGTGGTATCCCGAAGGTCTGCAATCTGTTCCTCAAGCCGTTTGAGAGTCACGGCGGTCTTCGCATCCGTGGCATCCAAGCTCTTGAACTTCATCTCGGCCAGCTTCTGTCGATGCTTGATATAGTTGTTCGCCACCGAGCCGACCGTGCTGATTGCCGACACAACAACGATAAAAGTAAACAGTCCCACTTAGAGCGCTCCACCGGCGGCGGCCGCGATCGCGCTCGGCAGGCTCACGGCCCCTGCATACAGCGCCTTGCCTACGATGACTCCCTCGAGGTTCGAGGCGCCAAGCGCTGCTAGATTCGAGATGTCCTGCACCGAGCCCACTCCTCCTGACGCTATCACGGCAACGGGTACTGCCGCAAGCATCTCGCGCAGGGCAGGCAAGTTCGGTCCGGTCAACATGCCGTCCTGAGCGATGTCCGTGAACACAATGCGCTTAGCTCCGTACTCCACCATCCGCTTTGCGAATGCGATGGCGGATTCATCCAGCCGCTCTTGCCAGCCGGAGACAGC
>VFKD01000153.1 GCA_009885735.1 bacterium | reverse complement strand
TTGTCCCATCCAGGCTGCCAGGGAGAGACGCGAAAGTTCATGCCGAATACTCCCGTGATGAACGTGAGCGGCAGGAAGATCACGGTCACGATAGTAAGGCGCTGCATGACGAGGCTGAGGCGGTTATTCACCGTGGATAAGTAGGTCTCCATCGCCGCACTGAGCAGGTCGCGCTGGGTGTCCACAATCTCGTAGAGGCGAATGAGGTGGTCCGCAATGTCGCGCAGGTAGGGGAGCTGCTCGGGCTTAATGACTGGAAACTCATGGGTCATCATCAGGTTGAGCGCGTCGCGCGTGGGTCCGACGAGCCTTCTTATCTGGATGAGGCTGCGCTTGAGATCGAATATCTCGTCAAGGGAGGAGACCTTCTGGGTTCCCAGTATGCGATTCTCCACCTCGTCGATGGCTGTGTCGAACTCGTCGAGGATGGGGAAGTAGCGGTCCACAATCGAATCGAGCAGGTTATAGAGCAGGTGTCCAGCGCCCCGGGCTAGGGCTGTTCCACGCACGGTGCAGCGGCTGATGAGGTCGTCCACCGCGACTGAGGGACCATTGCGAACTGTTACAACCAAACCCTCGCGGACGAAGGCGGATATCTGCACAAGTTCGACATGGTCTGTAAATGCGGCGTCGTGGACCACCACGAAGAAATAGCCCTCGAACTCCTCCAGCTTTGGCCGCTGGTGCTTGGTCTGACTGTCTTCTATCGCGAGTGGATGGAAGCCCAGTGGGTCGGCGAGAAGGGTAGCCTCTTCTGCGCTGGGCGACTCGAGGTCCAGCCAAACGCAGACATCCTTCCGGGCAAGCAGATCCGGAAGGATGTCTGAACTGCTGCTGAGATGAGTCTCGCCCGCCTCGGTCCAGCGGAGAGCGATCAAGTCGAGTTGGTCTCGTTAGAGAGCATCCGGCTCAAAGCAGCCACGGCCGTCGCGGCACTTGGAGTCCGAAACTGCCTCGTTGTCCGGCCCAAACGGCTGCATGGTTTTCAGGCACCAGCAGGGCTTCTCTATGTCGGTCTCAATACCCGACGGATGGAACGGCACGCCCACATAGTAGTCCTTGGTGCGAATGTTGATGCACTTTACCTGCACTTCAAGCGGCGGAGACATCTCAGCCTAGCCCTTGACGCCCGCGGCGTGCAGCACCGCTAGCCGAACGACGTTCCGGGTGAGCGGCACCTTGTAGGCGTTGCCACCGAGCGGCTTCGCCTTGGCAACCGCAGCCGCGCCGGCTCTGTCCGCAATGGCCGTGGTCACTTGCTTGCCGATGAGCGCCTTTTCGGCCTCTGGCGAGCGCCAGGGTACGGGTGCAACACCGCTTAAGACCACCTTGGCGGACGTTACCTTCCCGGCCTTGGCGGTGAGCGCTACGGCGGCGCCGGACAAGGCCCAGTCCATCGACTCCTTGTGTCGGATCTTCAGGTAGTGGCTCGTGGTCCCAGCCGCAGGGGCGGGAACCGTGATGTGGGTGACGATCTCACCCACTTC
The DNA here is from genome assembly GCA_009885735.1 of bacterium. Taxonomy (GTDB): domain Bacteria; phylum Armatimonadota; class Chthonomonadetes; order Chthonomonadales; family CAJBBX01; genus VFKD01. Next base: position 11,954 of record VFKD01000153.1, on the reverse strand, counting down.
AAGCACGTTTTCCTTGTACAGATTCTCGGTGGGCAGGATGAAGAACTTGTCGAGCGAGACGGTGCGATTTCCCTTTGGACCCGAGATGTCCACCGACGCTCCAAGCACCATGAGTGCGGGAGCGCAGTCCGAGGGGTGAACGATGTAGGACGGTCCTCCGCCCAGGATGGCGTGATACTCGTTCTCGCCCTCTATTGCGTAGCACTTCGAACCGCCCTTCTTGAGGCAGATGACGTGCTCGTCGCGGTAGTACCAGCACCTTGGCCGCTGGCACAGGTTGCCGCCCAAGGTTCCTACGTGCCGAATCTGAGGCGATGCAACCGATTCCGCCGCTTCCGCCAGCGCGGTATACTTCGCGGCGATCGTAGGATGCTTTGCGATGTCGCTGAGCGTAACCAGCGCGCCGATCTTGAGCCCCTTCGCGCTGGATTCGATCTTGTTTAGGCCAGACACCGCCTTGAGGTTGACGACGATGCTTGGTGTGGCGATGTACTCCTTCATCTCGCTCAGCAAGTCGATGCCGCCTGCAAGCAGCTTGCCCTCGCGCCCAGCGGCTGTGAGGGCGGATACCGCACCCGAGACGTCAGTCGGATTGACCAGTTCAAATGCCTTCATGTGATTAGCCCTTCCTTCCGGCGGCGAGTGCATCAAGCACGCGGCCCGGCGTCATTGGCGCATGGTAGAGTGCAGCGCCGGACGCATTCAGCACTGCATTTCGGATGGCTGCCGCCGTGGGAATAACGGGCGGCTCGCCGATGCCGCTCACCCCCTTGGCGGTGGGATTCTCGAAGGCGATGCTGACGAACTCTGGCATCTCCATGGAGCCAGGCATTTTGTAGTCCTCCATGTTCGCGTTCAGCATCCGTCCGGTCAGTTGGCACATCTTCCTGTCCTCGAAGAGCGCCATCCCAATGCCCTGGATGACGCCGCCGTTGACTTGGGATGTAAAGGTCAGCGGATTCAGAATCACTCCGCCGTCCTGCAGGGCCACCACCTTGATTACCTTCACGAGGCCCGTAAGCGTGTCCACCTGCACCTCGGCAAACTGGACTCCGGCCACGCCGTTCTGCTGCAGCGATGCATCCCACTTCCCGTCTCCGGTCACTCCGCCGGGTCCAAGCGCGGAGCAGGCTTTCTTGAAGGGAACTTGCTTGCCGGACTCGCCCTTGACGATCACCTTGCCGTCTATAAGCTCGATCTGGTCGGTGTCCACTCCCATCTTGGCTGCAACGGCGGAAACAAGCGCTTCCTTTGCAGCTTCCGCGGCACGCTTGACTGCGGGCGCGGTCGAACCGGTAGTTACCGATCCTCCTGAGCCCACTCCATAGCCCAGTGAGGTCTTCCCAAGGTTTGTCTTGATCGCGCTAACCGCAAGCCCAAGCTCCTCGGCGACAATCATTGCGCAGTAGGTGCGCGTGCCGGTCCCGATGTCCTGAACGCCAATCTCCACGTCCACGCTGCCGTCGTTGGAGATGATGACCTTGCACTGTGACCCTCCGCCTCCGCCTCCACCCCAGGTTGCGGCTCCGCAGCCAAGCCCTCGCTTATAGCGGCCATTTCCCGCGAGCTTGCCGTTGCCCGGCTTTGCATTGCGGCGGTCCCAGCCAACGATTCGAGCGCCTTCGCGCCATTGCGAGATGCGCAGTTTGGAGGGATCATTCTTCATTCGAAGCTCAAGTGGGTCCATCCCAAGCTTAATAGCTAGGTCCTCCACCGCCGATTCCATCAGGAACGACGCTTGCGGATGGCCTGGAGCGCGCCAAGCTCGCTGACCTCCCGAGTTCATGAAGACCGATATCTGCGAGATCTTGGTCGAGCCCACCTTGTAGATGTACGGGAACGGGACGCCTGCGCCGGAGATGCCCCCGGTGCCGTGCAGTTTTGCATCGACCGCTGTGATGTTGCCGTCTCCGTCTGCGGCCATCCTGACCTCAACTGTGGCGGATGGCGCGTTTCCCACCGCGATCTGCTCCTCCTCGCGGTTGAGCATCAGCTTCACCGGAGCGTTTGCCTTCTTGGCAAGGTTAGCGCAGAGAATCCCTTCATATCCCGCGCCGAACTTACTGCCGAATCCGCCGCCCATCACTTCCGTGATCACGTGGATATTGGCCGGAGGGAGCTTGTATTCCCGCGCAAAGTCGTCCCGAACGCTGAATACCCCTTGCGTGGAAGCCCAGCAGGTTAGGTGGGTGTCGTCCTCCCACTTACAGGTGGTCCCATGAGTTTCAAGGGAGTTGTGCGTCCGTACCGCGCAGGAGTAGGTTCCCTCAATGACTGCAGCGGCCGATTGAAACGCCGCGTCAGTGTCTCCGGTTGAGCGCGTGTTTGGAGTGCTAGTGTTCGGGTCCGCGCCGCGCACGTTGGGAGCATCCGGCTTCATGGCCGCTTCCTCGTGTACCACATGCGGCAAAACCTTGTAGCTCACCTTGATGGCTCGAACTGCGTCCTGAGCGATGTCGAAGGATTTTGCTGCAACACCGCCGAGCTCCTGACCGGCGAACCGCATGATGTCTCCGGGCTTCGCGGTGATTATCACCGCACCAACTCCCGGCATCCGCTCAGCGGCGGAAGTGTCTATCGAGATGATCTGGGCCGAACCGTGCGGGCAGCGGAGTATCTTGCCTTGAAGCAGACCTGCGGGCTGCACGTCATAGGCATACTTGGCCCTGCCGGTTACCTTCGCAGGTCCATCCAGTCGCGGCGTGGGCTTGCCAAGAACGGTGTTTTCCGAGGGGCTCTTCCATCCTGCCATGGTCTACTCTCCTCTCATTCGCTTGGCGGCGGCCAGGACGGCCTCGAAGATTCGCGGGTAGGTGCCGCAGCGGCAGATGTTGCCCGCGCAGGCCTCCTTCACCTCAGTCTCCGTGGGATCCGGATTGTGCTTCAATAGGGAGGTGCATGACATCACGAAGCCTGGGGTGCAGAAGCCGCACATCAGCGCATCGTGATCAACAAACGCAGCCTGAAGCGGGCTCATGGCCTCTGGAGTTCCCAGGCCCTCCACCGTGGTGATCTTCTTGCCTTGGGCGTCCACGGCTAGCATCATGCAGCTATAGATAGTCTCGCCATCGGCAATCACCGTACAGCCGCCGCACGAGCCGCGGTCGCAGATGCGCTTGGCGCCGGTGAGCCCAAGATCGTCCCGCAGGGTGTTGAGCAGAGTCGTTCTAGGCTCGACCGTAGCGGTCTTCACTTGCCCATTAACGTTGAGCCGAACCTTCACCTGCCCTTTTATTCTAGGACCGACAGCGAGCGGAGGCTCGAGCGGCTCCGGCGGAGAAGGAGGCGACAGAGGAACTGCCTCCACGCCAGTGGCTAGGACGGCGGATGCGGCTAGGCTCCCGCTGAGGCCGCGAAGAAACTGCCTTCGCGATACGTCGGGTTCATTCGGGTCGTGCTGATCGCGATCGTCCATGGACATGCGATACACTCCTTACAGCGCAAGTGCGCCTCTGTGGTGGTGATTCTAGGCGGGATCGAGCACACAGCAAATCTGCTAACACTCTTCGCGCGAGACCTCGCTGTTTCCTCTTCTATTTCGCAGTGAGTTGGGACCAATTTACTCTGAGCACTCGCGAGTATAATGCTCGCATGGAGACCGTGCTCAGATTGATGGCCGACGCGACCTCGGGAACGCGCTTCGAGGGACGAATATGGCTGGTGGGAGGCGCTCTTCGAGATCGTTCCCTGGGGCTTGGAGGCAGCTCGGACATCGATTTGGTGGTCGAGGAGAGCGCCGAGCAATTGGCCGACCTGCTCTTTGAGCGCGGTGTCTGCGATCACCCTCCTGCCCTGTTTCCAAGATTTGGGACGGTGAAGGTAGGTCTGGCAGGCGCTGACGTGGAGCTTGTGACGGCTCGAGCAGAGTCTTACGACGGCAAGACTCGCAAGCCTATCGTTCAGCCGGCATCGCTCGAGGCGGATGTGCTGCGGCGCGACTTCACCATCAACACACTCGTCGAGAATCTCCACACACAAGAGGTTCGAGATGTCACCGGTCTAGCGTTCTCGGACCTGAAAGACGGCATCATTCGAACTCCCACCGATCCTCGCATCACGTTCCACGACGATCCCCTGCGCATGCTTCGAGCGGTTCGGTTTGCTGTGCGGTTCGGATTTCACATTGAGCAAAGCACCTGGGATGGCTTGGTCGAGTGTGCTCCGCGCCTCAACCTGCTTGGTACCGAGAAAGAGGTGGTGGCGGGCGAGAGAATCCGCGAGGAGTTCAACAAGATACTTCTGGACGCGCGGGCGGCGGAGGGAATTGAACTCTTGCGAACGTCCGGCGTACTCCGGCAGTTTGCGCCGGAGCTGCTGGAGATGGTGGGAGTCACCCAAAACGACTGGCATCATCTGAATGTATGGGACCACACTCTGCTGGCCGTGCGAAATCTCCCGGCCGAGGCAGACCTCGTGGTGAGGCTGGGAGTGCTGCTGCACGATGCGGCCAAGCCTCGAACTCGAAGCGAGGATGCGAAGGGTGTCCACTTCTACGACCATCAGACCGTAGGGGAGGGCATGGCGCGCGCCCTTATGCACCGCCTGCGATACTCGAATGACGACATCGACGAGGTCGCCACTCTTGTTCGCCTTCACATGCGGCTCGGGGAGGCGAAGTCGGACTGGTCGGACGCAGCCATTAGGCGGCTCATCCGAGACGTCGGCGTTCATCGTGAGAATCTCACAACGATTGCAAGAGCCGACATCTCCGCCATGCGCCCCGACATTCCCGTGGCGGACCTAGACGCTCTGGCCGCGCGCATGGCGGACATTGAGGCCAGACAGAACGTTACAAAGATGGAGAGCCCGCTTGACGGAATTGAGATCAAGGCAGTGCTCGGCATCCCGGACTGTCCTGATGTGGGCGCGGCTAAGAGATTTCTCCTTGATGAAGTTATCGAGGGGCGGCTGGGTGTGGGAGACAAGCTGCCCGCCGAGGCAGCGCTGAAGAGATGGTGGGCGAAGCGATAACGGGTTGTGCATGGGACGTATGGGACCTATGAGGCCTATCGCAAGACGACGTCCCTTTTCGTCCCTAGTTGTCACTTCCGTCCCTTGACTCACCTCGATCCTCTCTGGTATCCTATATCCGACAAGATGTATCGGAGATACATCAGGTCGCCGACAATTAGTGTCGGAGGAGCGAGCGCGAGAATGATTGGACTGAGCAAACGAACGGACTATGGGCTTCTTGCCTTGGTCTACCTTGCCGCCGCACCAGTCGGCCGAGTGGTACGCACTCGGGACATCGCCGAACAGCACGATCTTCCGGTGGAACTGCTGGCGAAGATCCTTCAGCGCCTTGCCAAATCGGGCATGATAGCCTCCACTCCGGGTCCCACCGGCGGCTATCACCTGGCACGCTCCACCGATGACATTTCGATTGGCCAAGTGGTGGCAGCCATTGAGGGCGCTCCGGCGCTTATCCACTGTGAGCGAACCGACCATAACCGATGCAACCAGCTCGACAAGTGTACGATTCGCAAGCCGCTCACGCGCATTCAGGCCAGAGTGTACGATCTTCTAAACCTCATCACACTCAGCGAGATCACAGGTCCGGAGCCGCCGGACGAGTTGGTTTTTCAGTCTCAGATTGTCCGATCAAATACCATCAAGCCTGCCACGGCGCGAGATCGCAGCGTGCGTGGTGAGGAGGCCATAAGAGCATGAGCACCGCAGTCACATCCATAGAAGAGCTGGCAACACAGGACTACAAGTATGGATTTGTTACCGATATCGAGCAGGAGACCATTCCAAAGGGTCTCAGCGAGGACGTCATTCGCGTTATCTCGGCCAAGAAGAACGAGCCGGAGTGGATGCTGGAGTGGCGCCTGAAGGCCTATCGCAAGTGGCTGACGATGGAAGAGCCGAACTGGCACAACGTCCACTATCCGCCCATCGACTATCAGGAGATCATCTTCTACGCCGCGCCTAAGCCGCAGAAGAAGCTGAACAGCCTGGACGAGGTGGACCCGGAAGTCCTTGCGACCTTCAATAAGCTCGGCATCTCTCTCGACGAGCAGATGCGCCTCAGCGGAGTGGCGGTGGATGCGGTGTTCGACAGCGTGTCGGTTGCCACCACGTTCAAGGACAAGCTGGCAGAGATGGGAATTATCTTCTGCTCCTTCTCGGAAGCGGTACAGAACCATCCCGACCTGGTGCGCGAGTATCTCGGCTCTGTGGTTCCGTATTCGGACAACTATTTTGCCACGCTCAACTGTGCGGTGTTTACCGACGGCAGCTTCTGCTTCGTGCCGAAGGGCGTGCGATGCCCGATGGAGCTCTCGACCTACTTTCGCATCAACGCGGCGAACTCCGGCCAGTTCGAGCGAACGCTGCTTATCGCGGACGAGGGCGCCACGGTGAGCTACCTTGAGGGCTGCACCGCGCCGATGCGGGATGAAAACCAGCTTCACGCCGCAGTGGTGGAGCTTGTCGCCATGAAGGGAGCCACCATCAAGTACTCCACGGTCCAGAACTGGTACCCAGGAGACAAGAACGGCAAGGGCGGCATCTACAACTTTGTCACCAAGCGCGGTAAGTGCGCGGGAGACAACTCGAAAATAACCTGGACCCAGGTCGAGACTGGCTCGGCAATCACTTGGAAATACCCAAGCTGCATTCTGCAGGGCGACAACTCGGTGGGTGAGTTCTACTCCGTAGCGGTCACCAACAACATGCAGCAGGCAGACACCGGCACCAAGATGATTCACCTTGGCAAGAACACCAGGAGCACCATTGTGAGCAAGGGGATCTCAGCAGGTAAAGGGCAGAACACCTACCGGGGGCTTGTGAAGATCAACCGCGGGGCAACCGGCGCGAGGAACTACTCTCAGTGCGACAGCCTGCTCATCGGCGACCGCTGTGGGGCGCACACATTCCCTTACATTGAGGTTCGAAACAAGACGGCGACGGTCGAGCACGAAGCTTCGACCTCAAAGATTGGCGAGGACCAGATATTCTACTGCAAACAGCGCGGGCTCTCTGGCGAGGATGCCGTGAACCTCATCGTCAACGGTTTCTGCAAGGAGGTCTTCCGGGAGCTTCCCATGGAGTTCGCGGTGGAGGCACAGAAGCTGTTGGGCGTCAGCCTCGAGGGCAGCGTGGGGTAGACGTATTTGCGCGACACATTACACGAAGGAAGATACATGCTACAGATAAAGAACCTCCACGCAACCGTGGACGGGAATGAGATTCTCCGGGGGATAGACCTGGAGGTTGGGGCAGGCGAAGTCCATGCAATCATGGGGCCGAACGGCTCCGGCAAGAGCACCCTTGCTCGAGTGCTGGCAGGGCATCCGGACTATGAAGTGACCGCCGGATCGGTGACGTATCGCGGGCTGGACCTCTTGGAGATGGAGCCGGAAGTTCGCGCCTGCGAGGGAATCTTTCTCGCGTTCCAGTATCCGGTCGAGATTCCGGGGGTCAACAACGCCTACTTCCTGAAGGCGGCGGTCAACTCCATCCGCAAGTATCGCGGCCTGCCGGAGTACGATGCGATGGAGTTCCTGGCCATTGTGAAGGACAAGATCAAGCTGCTTGGAATGGACCAGACCCTGATGCAGCGTCCGGTGAACGACGGTTTCTCCGGCGGCGAGAAGAAGCGCAACGAGATTTTCCAGATGTCTGTGCTTGAGCCAACGCTTGCGGTGCTCGACGAGACGGACTCCGGGCTGGACATCGACGCGCTGCGCGTGGTGGCCGAGGGAGTGAACTCGCTCCGGTCTCCAGAGCGCTCCACGATTGTCATCACGCACTATCAGCGGCTGCTCAACTACATTGAGCCCGACTTCGTTCACGTGCTGTCCGAGGGACGCATTGTGCGCTCCGGCGGGCGAGAGCTCGCGCTTGAGCTAGAGGCAAAGGGATATACCTGGATCGAGTCCGATCGGTCTGCAGCGGAACTGGCGGTAGTCTAGGACTATGGCAACATCTACTACACGGGCAGCCGGCCCGACGCCGTTTCTGGACTACTTTCCGGTTCTTGCGCAGCCTGAGCCCGCGTGGCTTGCCGAGCTTCGTGCCGTTGCGCGCTCCCGCTACGCGGAGCTAGGCATCCCTACAAGCTCGGACGAGGACTGGCGCTTCACGCCCGTCGGCGACATTGCCACGACCGGATTCACGGCATCCACTGATTCATCCGCTCCGCTTGCCGAGGGTGTGACGAGATCTGCCGGAGAGCTGGTGGGGCCGTCTGCCGCGTCCCTTGTGTTTGTGAACGGACACTTCGCGCCTGCCCTCTCAACCCGGGGCGTCGTACCTGGCGTGAGCGTGATGACGTTTGCCGAGGCGCTTGCCGAAAGGTCGGACGATCTCCGAAATGCGCTCGGGCGGGCCGCGAAGTTCGACAATGCCTCTTTTACCGCCTTGAATGCGGCGGCGTTTTCGAACGGCGCCGTTGTGTTTGTGGGCGCAAGTGTCGAGGTGAAAGAGCCAATCCACATCGTCAACGTAGGGGGCGGCGAGCTCCAGCCTCAGGCGGCACATACGCGAGCGCTGGTCATCCTAGCCAAGGGCGCATCCGCGACGGTTGTAGAGACCTTCGTGTCCGCAAACGCCGAAGACGTTCACCTGACAAATGCGGTGAGCGAGTATGTATTGGGCGAAGGCGCGAGCGTGGACCACTACCGAGTTCAGCTCGAGAACTTCGAGGCATATCACATCGGAACGACCGGCATCGTGGTGGGGCGCGACGCCAACTTCCGCTCGCACAATGTCACGTTCGGCGGGTTTCTGACCCGAAATGACTTCACGTCGCTGTTGGACGGCGATGGCGGCGAGTGTACGCTGAACGGCGTCTACATCGCCAATGGCAAGCGGCTCGTTGCGAACCACACCACCATCGACCATGCCAGGCCGCACTGCAATAGCCATGAGGTTTACAAGGGCATACTCGACGATCGCGGTCGGGGAGTGTTCAACGGCAAGATATTCGTACGCATTGATGCACAGAAGACCGACGCGAAGCAGACGAACCAGACGCTGCTGCTCTCGGACGATGCTCAGCTCAACACGAAGCCGCAGCTTGAGATATTTGCGGACGACGTGAAGTGTACCCATGGCGCCACGGTTGGGCAGCTCTCGGCGGACGCGCTGTTCTATCTGCGGGCACGCGGAATTGCGGAGCCCGAGGCGCGCACCATCCTGGTGCAGGCGTTTATTGGGGATGTGCTGGATCGCATTCGAGTCGAGCCGCTGCGTGCTGCGCTCGGCGCTAAGGTGCCTGAACTCTTGGCGTTCAAGACCGGCTGCGAGATACCGCTGGACGGCGGCCCGCCGCAATGTCGATAGGACGAAGGAACTAGGACGATGTCTGTAGCTCAGGCAACGAGACCACCGAAGGCTCCCGCTGGACTGACACATGCGGAGCTTAACGCTCTTCGCGCCGACTTTCCGATGATGTCGGCACAGACGAACGGGCGTCCGCTCGTCTATTTGGATAGTGCGGTAACGGCTCAAAAGCCCCAGGTGATGATCGACGCCGCTACACGCTTCTATGAGCGCGAGTATGCGTCCGTACACCGGGGAGTCTACAGCCTTAGCCAGCATGCGACGGACCTGTTTGAACAGGCCCGTGCGAAGGTTGCCGATGCTTTGGGCGCTGGCAAGGATGAGACGATCTTCGTTCGTGGCACGACCGAGGCCATCAACTTGGTGGCGCAGTCGTATGGACGAAGCGTGCTCAAGGCGGGTGACGAGATACTGCTGACGCAGATGGAGCACCACTCGAATATCGTGCCCTGGCAGCTTGTCGCCGAGCAGACCGGCGCGAGGGTGATTGCGGCTCCAATCACGGATGACGGCGAGATTGACCTCGACTCATTCGAACGGTTGCTTACCGGTCGAACTCGAATCGTGGCCTTCACGCACGTTTCGAACGTGCTGGGAACCGTGAACCCAGTGCGACAGATGACTCGGATGGCGCATCGGCGCGGCGCGGTGGTGCTGGTAGACGGCGCCCAGGCAATCCAGCACCTGAACGTGGACGTAAAGGAGCTGGAGTGCGACTTCTATGCAGTCAGCGCGCACAAGCACTTTGGTCCTGCCGGCATTGGCGCGCTCTATGCTCGAAGAAGTATTCTGGACGCGATGCCTCCGTATCACGGCGGCGGAGCGATGATTCGCTCTGTGGATTTTGGCGGCAGTACCTACTTGGATGGTCCTGCACGGTTCGAGGCAGGCACGCCGCACATCGCGGGCGCTATTGGCTGGGCTGCCTCGATCGACTATCTGGAAACGCTGGACCGACAGCGCATCGCTGCACATGAGGCCGATCTGCTTGGATATGCGCGAGACCGATTGAGTGAGGTCGAGAACTTGAGAGTGCTTGGCAACCCAAGCGAGCGGGTCGGCGCAGTCTCGTTCTTCATGAGCAATGCGCATCCGCACGATGTGGGAACAGTTTTGGACCAGCGAGGCATTGCAGTCCGCGCGGGACATCACTGCTGCCAGCCGCTCATGAAGCGGTTCGGCCTTCCGGCAACCGTGAGAGCGTCGGTGGCGCTCTACAACATGCGAGACGAGATCGATGCTTTGATAGACGGACTTCATGAAGTTAACGAGGTCTTCGGATAGTGTCGGACCTTCGAGAGCTTTACCAAGAGGTGATTCTGGACCACAACCGCAGGCCGCGGAACTTCGGCGAGCTTGAGCCGCCCTGCAGCGAAGCGGACGGGCACAATCCTCTCTGCGGTGACCAGATTCGCGTTTATGTGCGCATTGTGGACGGGAAGATAGAGAAGGTGATGTTCCAAGGCTCCGGCTGCGCGATATCGAAGGCCTCTGCTTCGATGATGACGGACGCCCTGACCGGGAAGTCTGTGCAGGATGCCGCAAAGTTGTTTGAGGGCTTCCAGGCGATGGTCACGTCGGACATGGATGCAACGGTCGGCGACGAGATGGGCAAACTCGCCGTATTTGCCGGTGTGCGTGAGTTTCCTGCTCGCATCAAGTGTGCGAGCCTCGCTTGGCACACGCTTCAGGCCGCGCTTAAGGGCGCACACGAAATGGTCTCAACAGAATAGAGGTAGGCACAATGGTTGAGCAGGCAGAAGCGCCGAATCCGATGGCGGCGCTTGAGATAGAGAACGCGGTCGGCGAGGCGCTCAGCACGATCTATGACCCGGAGATTCCGGTCGACATCCAGCAGCTCGGGTTGATCTATGAGATATTGGTCGACAAGGCGTTCGCGGTCACTGTGCGAATGACGCTTACCTCCCCAAACTGCCCTGCCGCACAGTCGCTGCCTGCAGAGGTTGAACAGAAGGTGCGCGCGATTGACGGAGTGACGGACGTCGTCGTCGAGATCGTTTGGGAGCCGCCCTGGACTCCAGAGCGCATGTCCGAGGCTGCAAAGCTGGAGTTGGGGCTTTTCTAGGCGACCGTGCGGTGCGCTGGTCTGGATAGGGTTCGGTCGCGCTGCAAGCATTGTCATGCTGAGTAATTATCGCAATACGAGCGACTACGCAAGTAAGAAACTGCGATCGAGCATGGTTATCGGTTCGGCCTTGGACATACGCAGGCGTTCCGTCCATGTGCGTGTCCACGCAGGTGGACACTGGGCTGCAAGCCAGCCAGCGATGGACTTTAGTCCGTCGTCCACAGGCGTTGCGCGGGTCCGTCGGAATGAATTCTGCGGCTGGGTGGCCCTTGGCCCAGTGTCCATCTTCATGGACACAAGAACGCCGGAATCGCGGACGCGAGCGAATTGTTTCTTAGGAGACTCCATGAACTCCGTTCACAACCAGGTATGAAAACCAGGGCTTCGGAGGCGGTCACATACTGTCACCCTGAACCCTCGACAGCCGTATCGTCGAGGAGTCGAAGGGTCCGGTAACAGCCGATCGGGTACGCCTGGATGTTTCGTTCCCGCTAGCACCATGCGAGAATGACGCGCTTCCAAACGTCGGAAGCTCCTCCTAAGAAACAATTCGCTCGCGTCCGCGATTCCGGCG